>CANRPY010000026.1 GCA_947632595.1 uncultured Bacilli bacterium
AGTTGGTGCTGGTGATACCGTTGGTGGTGCAGCTGTTGGTTGTGGTGTTGGGGAAGTTGGAATTGTTGATACTGTTGGTGGCGCTGTTGTTGGTCCTGGCGTTGGTGATGTTGGAATCGGTGACAATGTTGATGGCGCTGTTGTTGGTCCTGGTGTTGGTGAAGTTGGTACTGTTGATAATGTTGATGGCGCAGTTGTTGGTGTTGGCATTGGATTTGTTGCAATTGTGCTAAGGTTATTGGCTGGACTTCCTCCACCATTACCACCATTTCCATTACCATTACCACCATTTCCAGCGGGATCTTGAATTGGCTCTGTATATATATCACTAAATACATAATCTCTATTTGTATCATCATCAGGATCTGTTGGTGGAGTTGTTCTTTCTTGTTGTCTTTGAGGTGGATTCGTTGTATTTGGTACAGCGTTGAAAGTATTTAATGCACTTCCAGCTGCTACTGCGGCAACTCCTGGTGCTGCAACACTGGTAACAGCACCTTTAACTGCACTTGGTAATTTGGCAACAGTTTTAACACCGCTTTTAACACCTTCCTTAACCGTTTGAACCACACCATTTGTTTTAACGGATGTTCCAAGGCTTTGTGCTCCATTTCTAACCGTTTTTGCTGCTGATGTAATAACATTTTTGCCTTGAGTAATTGGATTATTTTGCTTTAAACCGCCAAGACTTTCTTTGAATGTTGATGCAGCGTCTTTTGTTGCTTCACTTCTTAATCCAGTAGATACTGCACTCTTAACAGTTTTTAAACCTGAACTTCCAACATTTCTTAATGAAGTTCCAAAGTCTTCTCCTGCTCTCGTAACGGCATCGGAATATCCTTGGAACTCAGATAATTTTTGACCTTTTATTGCTTCTACTTTTGCGGTATCTCCTCCCGCTTTCTTAATTGCGGCACTCTTGTTCATCTTTTCACCAAGTTTACCTCCAGCAAAAGCAAGACCTCCTTGAATTGCTCCTGATTTAACACCTTGTCCGAAGGCAGAATCGAAGTCTAATCCGGCATTCAATCCAGATTCGGTTCCGCTTCCTAAACCTCCAAGGAATCCAGCGGCAGTTGCTCCCCATGTCGATCCGGATGCTTTTAACACACCAATTCCTACATTTGTTGCACCACTGATTCCCATTGCTCCAGACATTACACCACCGGCATACAAGTATCCAACTGTCTTACCAACAAGTTTGAGTCCTCCGGCAATTGCACTATCTTCTGTAAAGGCACTTGCTTTGGCAAAATCACTTTTATAATAGAAATTGAAAACATCATGTGACCATTCTTTCTTAACAAAATTGGAAGCAGATTCTTGTAGACCTTTTGCACCTAGTTTTCCGGCAGTCCATCCTACTAAAGATACAATACCATCTCCTAGGTCTTCTACTACTGATAATAAACCTTCTCCAACTTTAAAGATACCCATGGTAACCGTACTTGCTAATTTTTCATACCAAGGCGCTTCTTCATATTTTTTAATACTTTCTGCTTTTTCATTTATTGAACTTCCAATATTTGCTATGGTATCTCCTATCCCAGTAAAAACACCCTCAAAATTTCCTGGTTCTACAGAACCAACATATGTTGTCAATCCATTTACTGAGTTTAACTGATTCAAAGCTTCATATATTGCTGATCTTGCACTTTCTACTTGTGTTGTTGAGATTTGTTTTAATAAATCCGTTACTTCTCCAACCTTTTCGTAATTTGCATATAAGTCTGATTCTTTTGGATCTCTTCCGGTTAACCAACTCCAAAATCCCATAATCATTCTCCTCTCGTGATTGAAACTATTCTTCTCTATTCTATATAAATTATAATAAACTTTTTTTTGACAGTCAAATAAAAAGATGGCTCTTTTGCCATCTTTACTATTAATTGACTCTATTCTTGTGGTGCGGTTGTTTCTGGAGATGCTTCTGGAGTTGTTTCTGGTTGTGCTGCTTCTTCTCCTTCTACTGGGCCATTCTTTCTTGCTTCGATGCTTGCATCTCTTTGTTTTAAACCTTCTATTAGGATTTTACTGATTTCTTTTTGTTTATCCGTAACATATCCCATATAGCATACTTTTTCTATTTGTTCATGATTGAAAGCAAATAATTGGTCACTTGTTATCATTCCTTCTGGATATACACATCCTCCGTAGTCAAACATTTTGTCCTCAATTTCTACTTTTCCGTTTTTGTCGTATGCCTCTCCTGATGGAACAATACAGTAACTCATGATCATTAGTTCTTTTTTACCACCTTTTAGTAATACGATTGTTCCAATTGGTAAAAACTTTTCTGCAACTTCGTTATTCATTTTTCTTCCTCCTTTATCCTTTTATTGAATTTCTGCAAGGTCACTTGCGTTTCTTGCACTATAACTTTCATCATCATTATCTAATGTAAAGTTCTCTTCTTCTAATTCTCCTTGTTGTTCTGTATCATCACCATAGTCGATGTTAACAGTTTCTTCATCTCCAGTCCATTCATCTGTTGCGAAATCATCATCTTCGCTGTATTCATCTTCCTCATCGCCAATTTCATTATTTCTCTTGTGATCCATATAGGCTTTTGCTCCGATTCCGGCAGCTGCTGCTACACTTAATCCTGCAGCAATTGGAATTACAGATGATGTTTTTGGATTTGGTTTTGTCACTGGTGTTGGAGATGTTGGTATAGATGTTACCTTATTGTTACCTGGTGTAATTGTGTCTTCCATATCTTCGTCCATATTTTCTAAGTCTTCAAGATTTTCGGCATTTTCAAGTTCATTGGAATCAAATTCCAAATCGGTTCCGTCGAATCCAACTCCGGAGTGACTGTTAGATGAATCTCCGCTAGATCCTCCGCCTGGATATGCTCCTGCAGAATATCCACCGCTGTTTCCACCACCATTATTTCCACCAGAGTTTCCTCCGTTGTTTCCACCATTGTTATTGTTGTTATTATTTTGATTATTGTTGTTATTATTGTTATTGTTGTTATTATTCTCATTGTTTTGATTATTGTTGTTATTTTCATTATTTTGATTATTATTGTTATCATTGTTGTTGTCATTATCATTATTTTGATTATTGTTATTATCTTGATTATTGTTATCCTGATTATTGTCATCTTGATTATTGTTGGTATTATCATCGGTGTTAGTATCATTTTGATCCGTAGTATTATTTTGATTATCATTATTATCTGTAGAATCATTATTGTTGTTATCTGGATTAAAGGTATCGCCTGATTGTCCTCCACCATCTTGAGAAGTACCATTTTGATTACCACCGCTTGGATCTTCGTTGTTATGGTTATCGTCGTTGTCATCATTATCATCTGTATCATCAAATGGGTTTGGATTTGGTGTAATACTTTGAGGATCTACAAATATTGTGGAATCTTCTACATCAGGTCCATCTTCTATTTTATCAATCAATCCATTTTGGTTTACTTTCATATATTCATCGTAGGCAGCTCTTTGTTCGCTAGCACTGAACGTACTTAATGCAGTTCCCGCAGCTACGGCAGCAACTCCTGGCGTTGCTGGATTCGTCAATGTAGATACTACTGTTTTTGGTAAGCTAGTAACGGTTTTTACACCACTCTTAACACCATCTTTAACCGTTTGAATCACTCCATTTGTTTTAATGGATGTTCCAAGATTTTGAGCTCCACTTCTAACAGATCCCACCGCTGAAGTAATTGCATTTTTGCTTTGAGTAATTGGATTGTTTTGTTTTAATCCGCTAAGGCTTTCTTTAAATGTATTTTTTGCTTCGATTGCTTTGCTTTGTAAATCTTGTGCAACAATATCATCTGCGCCTTTAGCACCTTTTTCTACGGCTTTTGCAGCTTTGTTAGCAGCAGCACTTGCTTTTAGGGCTTGTACTCCTGTATGTTGAACATCGTATAATGAAGATCCAAAATCTTGTCCTGCTTTGGTAATAGAATCTGTATATCCTTCGAAATTAGATAATTTTTGACCTTTTAGTGCTTCCGCTGTTACGGTATCTCCATCGGCAGTTGCTTTCTTAATTTGGGCACTCTTGTTCATCTTTTCACCAAGTTTACCTCCAGCAAAAGCAAGTGTTCCTTGGATTACTCCAGATTTAATACCATTTCCAAATGCTTGATTGAAATCAAGTCCTGCATTCAATCCTTCGTCGGTTCCATTTCCTACTCCACCAAGGAAACCTACTGCTGTAGCACCCCAAGTTGTAGAGGATGCCAATTTGCCCATACCGGTCGCGACTTTGGAGAACATACTTCCCGCTTTGGCAGCAGCTCCTGCTCCTTTCGCAAATCCAGCAACGGCTCCACCAGCATATAAGTATCCAACTGTTTTTCCGGCAATTTTTAAACCACCTGCAATTGCACTATCTTCTGTAAAGGCACTTGCTTTGGCAAAATCACTTTTATAATAGAAATTGAAAGCATCATGTGACCATTCTTTTTTAACAAAGTTGGCAGCAGAATCGGCAAAATTCTTTGCCCCTAATTTTCCAGCAGTCCATCCTACAATGGAAACAACTCCATCTCCTAGGTCTTCTACTACTGACAATAAACCTTCTCCAACTTTAAAGATACCCATGGTAAGTGTACTTGCGACCTTTTTATACCATGGTGCTTCCTCATATTCTTTAATGCTATCTGCTTTATCACTAATTTGTGTTGCTAGTTGATCCACTGTAGACTTTACAGAACTAAAAACGGCATCAAAATTGCCAATTTCTATTGTTCCAACATATTCTGCTAGACCATGTACATTATTTAATTGATTGAACGCTTCATAAATATTTTGTTGTGAATTTCCAACGTTCGTACTTGCAAGCGTCTTAATTTTTGATGTAACATCGTCTACTTTTTCATAGTTTGCATATAAGTCTGATTCTTTTGGATCTCTTCCGGTTAACCAACTCCAAAATCCCATAATCATTCTCCTCTCGTGATTGAAACTATTCTTCTCTATTCTATATAAATTATAATAAACTTTTTTTTGACAGTCAAATAAAAAGATGGCTCTTTTGCCATCTTTACTATTAATTGACTCTATTCTTGTGGTGCGGTTGTTTCTGGAGATGCTTCTGGAGTTGTTTCTGGTTGTGCTGCTTCTTCTCCTTCTACTGGGCCATTCTTTCTTGCTTCGATGCTTGCATCTCTTTGTTTTAAACCTTCTATTAGGATTTTACTGATTTCTTTTTGTTTATCCGTAACATATCCCATATAGCATACTTTTTCTATTTGTTCATGATTGAAAGCAAATAATTGGTCACTTGTTATCATTCCTTCTGGATATACACATCCTCCGTAGTCAAACATTTTGTCCTCAATTTCTACTTTTCCGTTTTTGTCGTATGCCTCTCCTGATGGAACAATACAGTAACTCATGATCATTAGTTCTTTTTTACCACCTTTTAGTAATACGATTGTTCCAATTGGTAAAAACTTTTCTGCAACTTCGTTATTCATTTTTCTTCCTCCTTTATCCTTTTATTGAATTTCTGCAAGCTCATTTATATTTCTTGCAAAATAGGATTCATCTTCCCCTAATATAAAGTTTTCTTCTTGTTGATTTTCTCTACTTGTTTCTGTAGCATCAATGGTTACAGAATCTTCTTCTTTTAACCATTCCTCATCCTCAAAGTCATCGTCTTCTTCATATTCGTCCTCTTCATCCTCTTCTTCTTTATTCTTTCTGTAATCCATATAGGCTTTTGCTCCCATTCCGGCAGCGGATGCTACACTTAATCCTGTTGCGATTGGAACTACGGATGTTTGAGAACCATTTTTCTTTGATATGACTGGTGTTTGAGAGGTTGGAATCTTTCTTACATGATTTGATTGAATTATTTCATCTATGATGGAATTTGAACTAATATCATCTAAAATTTCTAGATTATCTGCTTCTTCTAACTCTAAAGAGTCATATTCCATACTATTTCCATCAAATCCTACTCCAGAATGTAGATTAGAGGAGTTATCTCCTGGGATTGCATTCGCAAAACCTCCTTGAGTTCCTCCACTAGGTTGATTTTCATTCTGATTCTGATTCTTATTGTTATTACTATTATTATTGGTGTTGTTATTGTTATTTGGATTTGTTTCTTGGAAATTATTTTTATTTGACATATCGTTTGATGGATTCTTTTCATCTGTTGGTGTTTTGTTATCGAATACATTTTCTTTTTCTTCCAATGGGTTCGTTGGTGTTAATGGGTTAGTATTTGTGTCTTTTGCATATTCTTGTTCTGGAACTGTAGATAATATGGATCCTGTTCCAAGTTTTCCATCAAAATTAGAGTTTGCAGAAGAAGAGTTTGCTATTGTTTGATAAGCACCTCCACTTGTTCCTTGTGAGGCGTCAGATGAGCCTTCTTTTTCATTCGTTGAATTATTACTAATAAATTCTTTTTCTACGGCATTTGCTTCGAAGTCGTAGTCTGAATGATTCCATTTTTCTTCTACGGTTGGGCCGTTTTCTACTTCTTCCGTTAATCCCTCTCGATTCATTACTTTACTAGCTTCTATCTTTTCTTTATGAATCTGATAGTTTTTAACTTCACCAATTATTGTTTGTGGCTGTAACAACAATGGTGCTGTTGCAAAAAGGCCAATTGCTTTTCCTGTAATTTTATAGGCATTTGCTAAAGCACTTTCTTCTGTAAAAATACTCATATTGGCAAAGTCACTATTATAGTAAAAGTTAAAGATATCATGAGACCATTCTTTTTGGATAAAGTTATCAAGAGACTTTTTAACTTTCTCTGCTCCAAATAAGTTTGCTCCCCACCCTATTAGAGAGCATACTCCATCTCCAACATCTTCTATAATGGATACAAATCCTTCTCCTCTTTTAAAGAGACTCATTGTGATAGAACTTGCTATTTTACCAATTAATGGGGATTCTTCATATTTTTTGATTTCTTCTGCCTTATCGTTGATATCACTTGCAATACCATCTATTGTTTTGCCAACGGCATCAAACATTTCATGAAATCCACTATAATCAATTGTACCAATATATTTTTCTAATCCATTTATTTGATTTAAACTATCAAAAGCCGCGTAGACATTTTCCTGCGCGGTTGTAACTCTCATTCTCGCAATTTCTCTGATTGCTGAGGTAACTTGTTCTACTCTCCCATAGTCTGCATATAAATCAGATTCTTTTGGATCTCTACCGGTAAGCCACCCAAAAAAACTTTTTGCTGCATTTTTTAAACTCATGGTTTACCCCTTCTTCTTTTCTTTTTATGATATTGAAACTACTCCGTTTGTATTTACACATTCATTATATGCGGCATTATTATAATTTGATTGCAAACTATCATGAGCTTGCACTGCGTATTCGTATAGACTATCAATTCCTGCCATTACAGAATCAGGAACTTGTGTAATTAACGTTGCTGTTTCTTCAATAGTTGCTCCCATATTAGTTCCTTGTACAACTACGGAATCTTCAGCATCAGAACTAATATTCATTAAACTATTTGCTAATGAACTCATCTCTTGAGCAAAAACAGTTTTTACATTTTCAATTGCTGATTGTACTTCTTGTGGATTGATGTCTTGATTTGCATCTCTTCCTGTACGTGATATAAGTTTACTTCCATCTTGTCCATACCCTGTAAATGTTCTAGGTGATTCCATTCTATCATCTCCCTTTTTTTCTTATGCAACGCATAGGAAAGAGAGAACCCCTGTTCTCTTTTTCCTATACATTGCATATAGCAATGTATTTTCTTATTGTTCTTGATCGTAAGCTAAAGCTTGATCAACAGCTAATCTTAAGTTTGTTGCAGATAATTCCATAGCAGCCATAGCAGCAGGAACATCAGCATTGTAATAAGATTCCCAGTTTGATCTTACAGTGTTTGACCATGTAGTATCAACTCCATCTGGGATGTTTCTCTTGATTGCAGCGTCTAGAGTTTCCATATCGCTTTCGATTTGAGAAACAATGCTATCGATTTGAGCAGCGTCGTCTGTAGCTGCACCTGGATTAATCGTAATATTCATACACTATCATTTCCTTTCTTTATTTCTACTTCATTCCGCTCTTAAGGTCACCAATCATATCAGAGAATTTTGTACTTTGAATTCCCATGTAACCTTCAGCTTCATCAATTGTTTCAGCTAATTTCTTTAAAGTATCTTCTTTTGATTGGAATTTTGCTAATAAATCATTAGCTGGATCTCCTTGGATATCTCCGCTTGTGATTTCATTAACTAAGTTTGTTAATTTAGTTAAGTTAGCTTTGTAAGATTCTCCTGCAGTTGATAATTCATTTTTTAAATCGTTTAGTGATTCTTCTTCAACATGGATTGCCATATTCTATTCACCTCCTAATAAATTTTTAGAATACTGTCAATTCGCTTACCGAACCCATATCCTATGATTTCATTCTAAATGTTTTTTTTTATTTAATCAAGTCTTTTCCTTAAATTGGACATATTTTTTTACATTTTTCCTATTTTTATCATATTCATTTATTGGGGATATTTCTATATCCTTTTACGAAATCTTTACATATCTTATAGTGTAGAGTCATTATTTCTACGGAAAGGAGTTCTATGGAACAAAATTATATTCAAGATATTATCTGTAAGATTTTAATGCTTCAACGTCAGGATTTTGATTCTGATTTAAATGGTTGTGATCGACCATTCTTAGGTCCAACGATTAGTAATTCTATTTATAATACTCGTCCTGTTCAATTATATAATCGTTATACTGCAGAAGCTTGGTCAATTTCTTATACAGTAGATGGTGTTGTTACGACTTCTAATGTTTTTCGAATAGAAGCTTGTGAGGGAGATGCTGTTACTGTTCGACTTTTGGTTCCTGATGAGTCTGTTGGTGGATATGCCAATACCAATCAATTTGCAACTATTCTTCTTTCTACTGTTGGAGCGATTCGTTGTTTACCAGATACTTATATTGCTTTATAAGAAAAAGAATATCTTAGGATATTCTTTTTATCGATAGAATGTCTTTTAAGGGAATTCTTTCTTGTTGGTATGTAATGATGGAATCTTTTTCTTTTCTCATAATATAGGTTTTGATTTTCTTTTCTGTTGTTGTTATCTCTACTTTTTTGGTATAGGGTGGATCAAGACTTTCTAGGATATCTTCTATTTCTTTTTGCAATTCTTTTTCTTCTTTTACATAACAATACTTTTTACTAGTATTCTTTTTCTTCATATCTTCTTCATAAATAGTAGGTTTTTGCATATTTTTATCTCCTCTTCTAATTTTATGTCTTTTATTCATAAAAATGTTATCTTTTTGTTATAATAAAGATAGAGGGAGGTATTTATATGCAGGCAACAAAACATCAATTTCGAATTATTATTCCTGTCATTCTTTTTTCGATTATTAGTATTCTTACCATTTATAGTGCTCTTACTTATACCTCTCATTCTTTAGGAAACTTGGCTTTAAAGCAAGCCTTTTGGTATTGCATTGGTTGGGGGCTTGTGTTTGTTCTTGGCAAGTTAAAGAATGAATATTTATATCAAAGAACTTGGGCGTTATATATCATTGGAAATTTGTTACTTTTAGGGCTTCTTTTTTTCACAGATCCGATTCATGGGAGTCGTTGTTGGTATGTAATTCCTGGAATTGGTAGTATTCAGCCGAGTGAATTTATGAAGATTTTTCTTATGCTTACTCTTGCTACTATGATTCATCATTTTCAAAATGATCATGAGAATGCTACTGCCTGGGAAGAATTTTGCTTTTTATGGAAAACATTTCTAATTGTCTTGATTCCTTCTGTCCTTACCTTTTTGCAACCAGATACGGGGTGTGTTCTTATGTATCTTGTTATTTATCTTTCGATGTTATTTGCATCTGGCATAAGATTTCGTTGGTTTGTGATTGGTGGAGGAATTTTACTCTTCTTGATAGGTGGATGCTTATGGTTATACTTTTATCATGAACCACTCTTTATTCAAATTTTTGGAACTTCTCTTTATTACCGAATTGAAAGAATTTTTAACTGGCAAAGCGGTTCGGGTCTACAACTTGAGAATGCTCTTACGGCAATAGGTTCTGCAGGAGTCTTTGGACATGGTTATAATCAGACGCCTGTTTATTTTCCTGAGTCTTCTACGGATTTTATCTTTGCTGTTTATGCTTCTAATTTTGGCTTCTTGGGAATTCTTTTCTTACTTGCCCTTCTCATCTACTTTGATATTCAAATTATTCTTCTTGCTAAAAAAAAGATTGAAGATACGAATCATTATATTTTAGCTGGGTGCATTGGAATGCTTTTATTCCAACAGGTTGAAAATATTGGTATGACTATTGGGCTACTACCGATTACCGGAATTACTCTTCCTTTTATTTCTTATGGAGGAAGTAGTCTTCTTTCTTACATGCTTATTATTGGAATTTTATTAAATATTTCTCAAAAGAAAAATAGAACTTACAAATATCGATAAGTTCTATTTTTTTATCCTTGTTTGGTGCCACATTTTGGACAAATTTCACTGGTTACTAATTTGCCACATACTTTGCAGAATTTATTTTCAAATTTTATTTTTTTATTTCCTTTTGACATTGCTTTTAATTTTTGAATCGATGTTCCATATAGGAAAATCACAAATACGATAAATACATAACTTAATATTTTTAATCCAGACATTAGGCAGAAGTCATAGGTTCCATGTAGAATAGCTGGAACTAGGATACTGAATGCGATGTTTTTTCTTTCTTTTTCATGATCTCCTCTTAGTGCATAGTTTTTTGCCATACTTAAGTAGTATCCCATGAAGACGGCATCACAAGCATGACTTGGTACAGCAGAGATTGCTCTTGATAATGCGGTATTGATACTAGAGGAATTTAATACATATAAAATATTTTCTAAGAAAGCAAAGCCTAATGAAACAAAGATTGCATAGACGATTCCATCATATAATTCATCAAATTCTTTTGCTTGATAGGCTGATACAAACGTCATAATCCACTTACTGAATTCTTCTACTAAAGCTACTCCTATAAAGGCATATAAGAGTACTCCTACAAAACTTTTACTGGCAACAGGGCCATCCATAAATGGAAGGAATAACCGTAGAATTCGGGAAATAAATAATGTTAATCCACATGCTAAAAAACCACTTAAAAATAGTTTTATTAATAAAGCCATTGGTTCTTTATTTTTATCCTTTTGGTATACAATGAATAGGATAATGACTACGGGTAGTGCCGCTAAAAGAAGTAATGCTGCTAAATAATACATGTTACCACCCCAATTTTTCTATTATTAGTATAGCATGAATTTCTTTTGAATCATGTAAGGATATGACTAGTTTACTTTTAATTTACAGAAAACTTTTCCTATTTTGTGTCAAGTTTTTATTTTTTCTCTTTTTCATAAGGTTTTCTATGCTTGACATCCCAACAAAAAAACCATTGACTAAACAATGGTTTTATTTTTATATGGTGTCCACGAGGCGACTCGAACGCCTGACCGATCGCTTAGAAGGCGATTGCTCTATCCAGCTGAGCTACGTAGACATATCACAACTGACAAATAGAATTATAATATAAAAGTACTTGATTTACAAGTACTTTTTTTCGTTTCTGCCTTATATTTTGCTTTTTGTATCTATTTTTAAAAGATGTCCATCTACTTTATAGAGAATCGATGTAATCTCCATATTCTGAAAGAGAGAGGAAGAAATTTCTTTTAAAAGAAACTTTTCATTTTCTTTATCTTTCTCTAGTTCTTGATTCCAGTTTAAAATGACCATGTCGTTTTCTACTTCATAGTCTAACAATTCTAGTTTTTCTGGAATCAAACTGATTAGTCCTTCCGGAATCGAAGTCTTTAATTCTTCTAAGATTACTTCTATCTTATTTTTACTAGTTGGATTTATATACTTTGTTACAGGGACAAGAGACTTTTCTTCTAAATCACTCATATAATAAATTACCATTTTTTCAGGATTTCTTCTCGTTGTTCTTTCATAGATTTCATTGATAGGAAATGTTTTATTGAATCTTTTTTCATATCCTTTTAGAAGATTAGATTCTACTAATAATTCTATTTCTTCCACTTGGTCTAATTTTAATAGAGAATGAATGAGACCAGAGAGATATTTTTTAGGTATGGTTTCTAGTTCTTTACTAAAGTTTATTTTTAAAAGATTTTCTTTTATTTCGTAATCTATTATTTTTAAATCTTTTGGAAGATATCCTTTCCAATTGGAAGTTGTATTTTCTACTTTTAAATATTCTATAAGATTTTCTATTTCTTTTTCTTTTGGGATATATACATCTACTTCTGTTAAGTAATCTTCTTTATTTAATAAATAGATTTGATGATTTGTGATTTCTTCTTTCTGTATCTCTAGATTTGTTCTTAGTGTATTTTTTTCTTGAATGGTTGGGATTGTAAAAAGTGCGGTTAAAAAAAAGAGAAATAGAATGGTTGGAAATATTTTTTTCATGTTATCTCCTCTCAATTGATAGTTCTTTTAATTTAATTAATTCCACTACG
Source organism: uncultured Bacilli bacterium (assembly GCA_947632595.1). GTDB lineage: Bacteria > Bacillota_I > Bacilli_A > RF39 > UBA660 > UBA3789. The sequence goes on from CANRPY010000026.1 coordinate 12,499, forward strand.
GTACTGGCTCTTCCTTTTGTTCCAAGTTTCTGCATCACATTTGAAATATGATTTCTAACTGTTTTTTCACTTATCTTTAGAATTTCGGCTATTTCTTTTGTGGAATAGTTCTCTATTAAATATTCAAATATCTCTTTTTCTCGGGAAGTTAGGATATAACTCATATTATCACCTAGAGTATTTTATGAGTTTGTTTGATTTTAGTTCTCTTGGAATTTTACGGTAATATTCATCTTGTCTTGATACTCTTTTTGAATCGTACGCATAATTTTATTGGCAAGAGATGTATCGTGTGTTTTGGATACACAGATGACGGTTGCATCTGTATTTTCAATCTTTGTATAACAATCAAGACCAAAGTCCTTTTTTAATTTCTTCTCGAAATTTTCTTCTTTTCCTTGTACTTCATTTAAATATTTTAATAATTCATACGTGTTATTTTTTTCTTCTGTTGTTAAATTTTCTTTGGTAAGAGAGGTCTCTAAAGATTCTATTTTTTCTTGTCTTGAGGTTTCTTTACTAACTCTTAGAGAAGAGAGAGAGGATTCTTCTTGTACTGGTTGTTCTTTTTTTTCTTGCTTTTTTTCCTCTGTTTTTAATTGGATTTCTTTTAATACATCATTTGGCATGGTTACATAATAGACTCCTAATACTAGTATGAGTGTAAAGAGTGTTATAAACCATAGATTTTGTTTGCTTAACATATTTATCCTCCATTCTCTAAATTTTATGTATAAAAAAAAAGAATATTCTACTATTCTTTTCTTAATTTTTCTATGGCTTTTTTTAATCCTAATTTTCCATATGGGTAAGTTAGAGATCCTTGCATATAAGCAATATAGGGTTCTCTTAGGGGACCATCACATGATAATTCGATAGAAGAACCTTGAGTAAAGGATCCACTTGCCATTATGACTTTGTCAGTATATCCTGGCATATCCCATGGTTCTACTACGGCATTGGAGTCAATTGCAGAAGCTTCTTGAATTCCTCTTGTAAATTCTATTAGAGAAGTGGGCTCATGGAAGATAATATTTTGTACAATATCCGCTCTTTCTTCTTGATATTTTGGTTCTACTTCATATCCTAATAATTCCATTGTTCTACTCGTTAGCACTGCGGTTTTTAAGGCAGAGGCAACAACACTTGGGGCAAAATAGATTCCTTGTAGAAGTTGTTTATTTGCTCCTAAGCTTGGACCTACTTCTCTTCCTTCTCCTGGAAGAGTTAGGCGTTCTGCACATAACTCAATAAGTTCTTTCTTTCCTGCAATATAGGCACCATTGGAAGCAATTCCACCTCCTAGGTTTTTGATAAGAGAGCCTACCATGATATCAGCACCTACTTCTGTAGGTTCTTTATTGCTTACCATTTCACAGTAACAGTTGTCTACCATAATCACTACATCTTGATTGATTTCTTTTATCATGCGACATACTTTTTCTATTTTATCTATCGTAATACTTTTTCTAGTAGAGTATCCTTTGCTTCTTTGAATTTCTATTACTTTTACTTTACGATTTTCTAAATACTCTTTTATTTTTTCATAATCGAAGTCATCTTCTTTTAATTCTATTTCGTCGTATTGTACTCCAAAACTTTTTAGAGAACTAGGATTGTCTTTGATTCCTATTACTTCTTCTAGGGTATCATATGGTTTTCCACTAATACTTAATAGTAAATCATTGGGACGAAGTAAGGCAAAGAAACATACTGTTAGGGCATGAGATCCTGATATGAATTGATTTCTTACTAAGGCATCTTCTGCTCCCAAAACGTCTTTAAAGACTTGTTCTATTTTGTCTCTTCCTAAATCGTTATATCCATATCCTGTTGTTTCGTGGAAACAAGACTCTGTGATTTCATTTTTATGAAAGCTATTTAGTACTTTTTCACTATTTCTTTCGCATTGCTTATCAATCTTTTGAAAGACTTCTTTACAATCTTGTTCTGCCTGTTCTATTATTTTTTCCACATCTTTCATGTTTTCACATCCTATCCATTGTATTTTCCACCATCTATACGAATGATGGAGTCATTTACATAACTTGCTTTTGAGGAAGATAAGAAGACTACCATTTTACTAATTTCTGATGGATTTGCGAATCTTCCTAATAAAATATTTCTTTCTTCTTTTCTGATTTGTTCTATACTTAGAGATTTGGTCATTGCTGTTTTTACCCAACCTGGACAAATGCAGTTTACATTGACAAAGGGAGCGTAAGCTCTTGCGAAATTATGAGTAAGAGAAATCACTCCTGCTTTAGAGGCATCATAATCGCAACTTTCTGGGTAATAGGTGTCTATTGCATTCGTAGAGGCAATATTGATGATTTTTCCTTTTTTGGCTTCTAACATGACTCTTCCTACATATTTACTGCATAAGTAAGTTCCAATTAAATTGACATCTAGAATTCGTTTAAAGTCTTTTACATTTTTATCCATTAACAAAGTATCTCTACAAACACTTGCATTGTTTACTAGAATATCGATTCCTCCAAATCGGTCTACAATGTCATTTACCATTTTTTCTACTTCTTCTTCTTTGGATATATCACATTGAATACACATGACGTCTACTTTATATTTTTCTTTGATTTTTTCTTCTAGGGCTTTTGCTTCTTTTTCGTGATGACAATAGTTAATAACGACCGTGACTCCTTGTTTTGCGAATTCTTCTATACAACTAGCCCCTATTCCTCGATTACTTCCGGTTACTAAAGCGACTACTCTTTTCATATTATCCTTCCTCTTTTTCTTCTTTATTTTCTTCTATAAAAGATTTTATTTTCTCTTCTTTTGTTGCATGAACTAAGACTTCTTTTGCTTTTTCATCTTCAATATAAATTAGAGTTGGAGATGAAAGATCTTCATCTGTTAGAGAAACTTTTTTTAAGAAATCATTAAAATATCTTTCTTCTTGTTGGTATAAAACTGCGTATTTTACGTTTTCTTCTTTTAAGATTTTTACTACTTTAGGAGAAGTTTTTTCTTTTTCTTCTAAGACAACAACAAATAAATTCTTCTCTTTTGCAATCTTTTTATTAATAGAAATTCCTTTTCCTCCAAAATGGTTGAATAATATTATAACAAATAATGCACCAAATACAATGAAAATGAAGAGAAATACTTTGATGTTTGTTAAAAATTCTTTTAAATCGATATCTTCCATTTTATCCTCTACTTTCTATGGAAATTTCCATTTTCTAATTGTTGTTTTCTTTCTTGAAATAATTTTCTTGACCAACCAAAGACTGGATGGAATGTATTTTGTTCGGTAATACATGGGTATCCCATTTTATGGAGGTAGCATTCTCTTTCTATGATTTCTTCTAGAGTTAATCTTAGAATACTACTACTATTTAAGATGGTATCTAGGTATCTTTTTCCTTGTAGATAAGACAACACTGGAGCAAGATGTTTTTTATCTAGAATAATGGTTGTTGGAAGACAATACTTTTGTCCATAATTTTCTTTGATAAAATCAATACTATCTTTTAGATCCTCTGCTTTTTTTCGATAAATACTTCCTGTTACTGGGATATCATTTTTTATACATAGTTCTATTAGTTTTCTTACTTCTGCTGGTTTTTTATTAAAGGCATTATTAGTTGGTTTTTGATGAAGAAGTTCTTGATAGATATTTGTAATTTCTTCGATTTCTGTTGGAGTTCTTTTAAATACAGAGCCTACGGGTTCAATTTTTAATTCCATACATTTTTTGATAATATCTTCTACTGCTTTTGGTTTTTTGCGAAAGGTACTTGCAGAAAGAGGGGCTTGGTATTTTTTGGCAAGGTCTAGTATTTTTTCAAATTCTACTGGATTTCTTCTCCAAATGGAGTCTCTTGGTGGGATTTGAAACTCTCTACAAATATCTAACATATCCATTAGTTCTTGTTTGGTTCTAAAAAACATAGAACTAGAAAGAGGAATCTTTTGTTCTTGGGTAAAGTCTAAAACATCTTGGAAGTTCTTAGAGTCTTTTTGGAACATGGATCCCGTAATCTTTAATTTATTTTTGACTGCTATTTGGATAATTCGAAATACTTCATTCGGTGGTTCTGTAAACATATTTGCACAGGGTTCTATTTCAAAAGCTTCACATATTCTTATGATACTATTTAGTTCTTCATAGGTTCGTTGAAAAGCTGTTGGAGTAAACTCTATTTTTTTTCGTTTTAACAATGTAATAATTTTTGGATAATCTGTTGGAGGATTGATGAAGAGTCCTCCTGTAATTGGTATTTTACAACGATTACATATAAGGATTGTTTCTTCTACTTCATTTGGAGTACGGTGAAACATGGTAGTTTCTATTTTTACTCCATAATTTTTACAAACTTGAGCAATGTCCTCTATTTCTTTTGCGTCTTTATAAAAGATACTTCCTTCTAATTTCATCTTGTACTTCTTGCATACTTTTATGGCTTCTTCTAAATCTTCTTTGCTTCCTTTAAAACAGCAACCTGTTATCTTTTCTACTCCTTCTTTTTGGCATAATTGGATAATGTCTTCTACTTCTTTTGCGTCTTTTGCGAACATGGAGTCACAGATTTCTACATCATATTTGTTACAGACCTCTACGATTTTGATGATTTCTTCGGGATTTGAACGTAGGATACTAATTCCTACCTTCATCTTTAATTCTTCACATAAATTGATAATTTCTTCTGTCTTTTTGGGATCTTTTCTAAAGAGTTGTCCTTGTAGGTCTAGATTGGTTGCGGCTGCTACTTTGGTGATTTCTTTTAAGTCATCTAAGGGGCATGCATACATACTACTTGTTAGAGGGATATGTTCTGTTTTACTCCAATCTATTAGGGTTTTTAAGTCTTTGCAGCTTTTATGGAAAACACTTCCTGTAATTGGGATATTTTCTAATAGACAGATTCTAATATCCATTAAAACATCATAAGGAATTTGTTTAAAGACTGATGAAGTGATTGGTACATGGTGGGCATTACAAATAGAGATAATTTCATCAATTTCTTGAATGGTACGAGAAGAAGTTGCTGCTCCTAGTAAAACATCTTTTTCTAGGACTTCTCCAAAGAGGTAGACAATCTCCTCTATTCTTGATTTTTTTACTCCTAAAATACTCGTATTTTTATTCATGGCTTTTAGGCCAAAGTTTTTTTCTACATATAGATAGGTATCTTCTAAGTCTGTTGGACTTGCCTCTAAAATATGAAGGCAGGTTTCTACATTATAGATATGGATTGGTTTCGATGTTAAAAACTCATAATTTTTGCGAATTGATTTGGGATTTTGTTGGAGGATACTTGTACATTTTGAAATGTTTCGGGAACTTATTTTTCTTTCTTCTATTAGATATCTTAAGATTTCTTCTACTTCTTCTGGTCTGGAAGACTCTTCTATTTGTTTTCTTTTGGAACTACTTAGTTTTACTCCATAGTGAATTAAAATTTGTAAAAGTTTTATCTTATCAATCATCTAGTGCCTCCCATAAGTCCATTTCTTCTTCTATTTGTTCCCAGGCATTGATTCCTAACGTGTTTAGAAGACTTTCTACTTTTCTTTGAAAAAGAATGGGATCCATTAAAAAGGTATATGGGTATCTTTCCATTAATTCTTGAATTCTTGGGGCATGTTTTTCTTTTAGATACTCTACATTTTCTATCCATTCTTCTTTTTGTTCTTCTAGTTCTTTTAGAATCCCTTTGCCATAAATTTCTGTTATTTTTTCGATATCGAATTCCATACTATACACCCTATTCTTATTTTACTATAAATGATTTTAAATTGGAACGATTCCTAAAAAGAAAAGATATGGTGGACATATCTTTTCTACTCTCTTTTTTTATTTTTTCTCTACTTTGATGTAAGCTTCTTCTTCATTTAATTCAAATTTATCGGTTAGAGAAATGTCTTTGATTAATTCATCTCCTAAGGTTTCTCCCATGATGTAGTCTTTATAACTCTTAAGCATTTCTTCTATCTTATCACTACCATTATAATAAATCTTAATATGATCGGTGATGACGAAGTCTGCTTCTTTTCTTAGAGATTGAACATTTCTTACAAATTCACGAGCTAGTCCTTCTAAGATTAAGTCTTCTGTTAATTCTGTATCTAATACGACAATGGTACGATTATTTGAAGTTGATGCATATCCTTCTTTTTGTTTGATAGATACTAGTGTATTATCACTGTTTAAGACAAAATCTTCGCCTGCTAGTTTTACTGTTAGAGAACTCTCTGAAATTTCTTTCATCTCGTTACTTGTCAATTTTGCGATTATTTGTTGTAGTTCTTTCATTTTTGGACCTAGTGTTTTTCCAAGAACTTGGAAGTTTGGTTTTACAACATACTCTAAGTATTCTGTCATATCTTCTTTGAATTGTACTTCTTTTACATTTAGTTCTTCTTGGATTACTGGTAGTAGGTCTCCTACAATTATTTCATCACTCTTTGGTAAGATTAAGTTTCTAATTGGTTGACGTACTTTGATATTGGCTTCTTCTCTTGCGAATCTTCCTAGAGAACAAATATCTCTTACTAAATCCATTCTTTCTTCTACTGTCTCTTCTATTAAGGTTTCTTCTTCTACTGGGAAGTCTGCTAAATGAACAGATTTTTCTCCTGTTAATTTTTGATAAATCTCATCGGTTAAGAATGGAGTCATTGGTGCGCATAATTTACATAGTGTTACCAATACTTCATAGGTTGTTTTGTATACTGCTTTTTTGCTTTCTGTTAATTCGGAATCCCAGAAACGACGTCTATTGCTTCTGATATACCAGTTTGATAAATCATCATTTAGGAAAGGAACAATTAACTTGGCAGCTTTATTTAAATCATATTCTTGGTAAGCTTCTTTTACTCCTTTGATTAAACGATTTAATTTTGATAGTAACCAGCGGTCAATTAATTCTCTTTTTTCTACTGGAATTTCATATTCTCTTGGATCAATATGATCGGCATTGGCATACATCTCAAAGAAGGAATAAGCATTTTTAAAGGTAGAAATATATTTCGAATAGATTTCTTTTAGGCCTTCTACATCAAATTTTAATGGTGTCCAAACAGGAGATGCATATAACATATAGAATCTTACGGTATCGGCACCATACTCTTCCATAATTTCAAATGGAGAGATGGCATTTCCTCTAGACTTATGCATTTTCTGACCATTTTTATCTAGTAATAGGTCATTTACTAATACGTTTTTATATGGAGTTTGTCCTGTTACAAATACAGAAATAACTAATAGAGAATAGAACCAACCTCTTGTTTGGTCAATTCCTTCACAGATAAAGTCTGCAGGAAATTGTTCTTCAAAGATTTTTTTATTCTCAAACGGATAATGGTATTGAGCAAATGGCATTGCTCCACTATCGAACCAACAGTCCATAACATCTGGTACTCTTGACATTTCTTTTCCACATTTTGGACACTTAATATGAACATCATCTACATATGGTCTATGAAGTTCAATGGTCTCATCAATGTCTTCGATTGCTTTTTCAACAAGTTCTTTTCTAGATCCAATCATTTCATCGTGTCCACAAGAACATCTCCATAAAGGAATTGGAGTTCCCCAATAACGGTTTCTAGAGATTGCCCAGTCATTCATATTTTCAAGCCAGTTTCCAAAACGTTTTTCTCCTACGTAATCTGGGTACCAATTTACTTTTTTGTTTTCTTCGATAATTTCTTTTTGTTTTGCGGTTGTCTTAATATATAGAGATGGTTTTGAATAATAAACAAGTGGTGTTTTACATCTCCAACAATGTGGATAGTCGTGATTCATCTTTTGTTTTTTAAATAATTTGTCTTCGCTTGCTAAATATTTTACAATTTCTACTTCTAGTTCTGGGTCAACTACAAGTCTTCCTTTCCATGGACCTTCTGTGTAGCA
>CANRPY010000027.1 GCA_947632595.1 uncultured Bacilli bacterium
GAAGTAGAAAAAGAGAAAATAGAAGAGATGAAAAAAGAAATCATTTCCTTTCTAAAAGGAGATGCTTCTATGATTTCTAAAAAAATCAAAGAAGAAATGGAAAAAGCTAGTGAAAATATGAATTATGAAAAAGCACTAGAATTAAAAAATATGTTAGAAGACATAGAAACGACTTTGAAAAAACAACAAATTGATCTAAACAATAATGCCAATTTTGATTTAGTAAATTATTATTTTGAAAATAACTATTTAAGTATTGAATTGTTTTTTATAAGACAAGGTCTCTTATTTGGTCGACATAATGAAATTATTCCAAGTCTAGGAGATGTCAGTAGTGAAATTACAGAGTATTTAATTAAGTTTTATGAAAAAAGTATTTTACCAAATGAATTAGTCATTCCCGAAGATTTAGAAGAAGAATTACTAAGAAGTTACTTCCAAATTAAAGTAACGAAACCACAAAAAGGAAGATTAAAAAAATTAGTAGATCTCGCAAGAGAAAATGCAAAAGAACAAATGGGTCTAGAAAAGGAGACTCTAAAACAAGATGATGAAGAACGACTTCATGCACTAGAAGAATTAAAAAACTTATTAGGATTAAAAGAATTACATCGAATGGAGTCTTTTGATAACTCTCATTTATTTGGAACATTTTATGTAGGAGGAATGGTCGTATTCGATGATTTTCTTCCTAAAAAAGACTTGTACCGAAAATATAAAATATCAACCGAAGTAAAAGATGATTTATCTGCCATGAGAGAAGTCTTATATAGAAGATATTTTAAAACGATTATGGATGAGTCTTATAAACCAGATTTAATTGTAATGGATGGAGGGCAATTACAAATAAGTGCTGCAAAAGAAATACTAACATCCCTAAATTTAGAGATTCCAATCATTGGTCTAGTAAAAGATAAATCTCATCGTACCAATCACATTATGAATGAAAATTATGAAATCTTAGAAGTAGACAAAGATTCCAAACTCTTTCTATTTCTAACAAGAATTCAAGAAGAAGTTCACCGTTATGCCATAACGTATCATAGAAATATCAAAGCAAAAGGAGCACTTTCTAGTTTATTAGATGCTGTACCAGGAATAGGGGAAGTAAGAAAAAAAGAATTATTAAAAACTTTTGGGTCTCTAAAGAAAATGAAAGAAGCATCCATCGAAGAATTATCGACAGTCGTTGGACAAGAAATTGCCGAAAAACTATTTTCTTATTTAAAAGAAATATAGTACAATAGAGATAGAATAGATGGTGATAGAATGAAAAATAATAAAGGTTTCACAATGATAGAGATTTTAGCAGCAGTAACCCTTCTTGGTATCTTATCCACAATGGCTGTTGCTGCATACACAAGATATATGGAAAAGTCTAGAGAACAAGCCAACGAAGTAATGGCATCCTCTGCCAAAGCAGCAGCAGAAGACTTTGTCATGGACTACCCAGGAGAGGCAGTACCAGTATCATCAATAGATAATAACGGAAAAATAACATTTCCTTCCGGTACAAAAGGTGTCTCTTTTAGAGATTTGGTAAATGATGATTACCTAGACAACATTAAAGATCCTAGAGATAAAAATGCTGAATGTAGGGGAGAAGTACTAATAGGCTTAGTAGAAGATAATGATTATTTCGCATCCCTTGATCGCTATGTTTATGAAGTCTATGAATGTTGCGCAAACCACAATTATAAATATACTTATTCATATAAAAAAGAGGATGACAGTAGCGTAAAAGAAATTACCAAAAAGGAAAAATTAAGTGATGAAGAAATCGCAAATCACTGCCTAATTGAAAGCTAAAACATTGTCATATGACAATGTTTTTTAAATAAAAGAATGGTATAATAAAAAAGTGAGGTGATACCATGAGCAAAATAAAAGTAATGGATGAAGTACTTGCCAATAAAATAGCGGCAGGAGAAGTCGTAGAAAAATGCATGAATGTTGTAAAAGAATTGGTAGAAAATGCAATTGATGCAGAAGCAACCGAAATAGAAATCCATTTAATAGACTCAGGTGTCAAAGAAATAGAAGTAAGAGATAATGGAGTAGGAATGGATGAAGAAGATGCCAAGTTAGCGTTCCAAAGACATGCCACTTCCAAATTAAAAAAATTAGATGACCTATTTAATATAGAATCTTTAGGATTTAGAGGAGAAGCACTACCATCTATCGCAAGTGTATCAAATGTTAGACTAAAGACGAGCAACCGAGAAGTAGGAACAGAAATAACGATTTCTGGTGGGAAAGATATGAAAGTATCTAGATGTGATCTAAATCCAGGAACAACCATTACCGTATCCGATTTATTCTACAATACTCCAGTTCGTCTAAAATATTTAAAAAACTTATATGTAGAATTATCCTACATCGTAGAATATGTCAATAAAATGGCACTTGCTTATCCCAATATCAAATTCACCTTAACCAATAATGAAAAAACGCTTCTCCAAACAAGTGGAAATAATGACCAAAGAAAAGTAATCTATGATATCTATGGAGCAGATATTACGAAAAAAATGATTCCAATCAGTGGAGAAAATGATGACTATATGATTCATGGATATATTTCCTATCCAGAAGTAACCAAAGGAAATAGAAATTCTATCACGACTCTAGTAAACGGAAGAATCATTAAAAATAATGAATTAAATAAATGTATTGTAGATTCTTACCATACCTATATTCATAAAGATAGATATCCCGTTATCATCTTAAATATAGAGGTAGATCCTATCCTAATCGATATTAATATTCATCCAACGAAAATGGATATTAAGTTTTCTAAAATGGATTCTCTAAAAAAATTAGTGATCGAACTAATTACTGAAAAATTAGAAGAATTAACATTAATACCAGAAGTATCAGTAAGAGATAGTTATTCGGTAAGTGAAGTATCAAGAGAAATCAGAAAAAAAGAAGAGACTCCAAAAGAAGAAGTCAAATATGAAGAAATCAAATTAGATTTTGAAGTAGCAGAAGAGAAAAAAGAAATAGAAAAAGAAGAAAAGAAGAAATTAGAAGAGTCTCTTCCTTTTGAATTAGAAGAGGAAGAGACAAAGACTCCACGAATTAAGAAGATGATTCCAAAAGGAGTTGTTCTACTTACGTATATTGTTGCCGAAAATGAAGATGGTATGTATTTAATAGATCAACATGCTGCTGCAGAAAGAATTAATTATGAGAAAGTATTAAAAGAGATGAAAGACCCTCCTCTAAAAGTAGATTTACTGCTTCCCATCAAAATAGAATTAAGAAAAGAAGAATGGATTCTTGCCAAAGAAAGACTTCCTCTCTTAGAAGAATATGGATTTACCTTTGATGAGTTTGGTTTTGATACCATTTTAGTTCGTTCTCATCCAAGTTGGATTCCAGAAGATAGAGCAGAAGACATTATCAGAAGATTAGTAGATTTAGTGATTGAGAAGAAAGATTTCTCATTTGATCAATTTATTTGGAGAATGGCTGCAACAACAGCATGTAGAATGTCTGTAATGGCAGGAGACTATATCTCAATAGAAGACCAAGAATGGATTCTAGAAAATATTCGTTATTGTGAAAATCCATTTACTTGTCCTCATGGTAGACCAACCATTATTACGTATACCAAATATGAATTAGAAAAGTTATTTAAAAGACAACTAGATTAGGAGGTACCATGAAAGAAATCATTGTAATAGTAGGACCAACTGGTGTTGGAAAAACAAAACTAAGTATTGAACTAGCCAAAAAACTAGATGCAGAAATCATCAATGGAGATAGTGTTTCCATCTACCAAAAATTAGATATTGGGAGTGCAAAACCAACCAAAGAGGAACAACAAGCGATTCCGCATCATCTAATTGACCGAGTAGATCCAACCGTTAATTATACGGTCTATGAATACCAACAAGAAGCAAGAGAAAAAATAAAAGAAATTACAGAGAAAGGCAAAAGAGTCATTATAGTAGGAGGAACAGGTCTCTATATCAAAGCAGCTCTTTATCGTTATGAATTTACACAAGGAACAACGACAAAAGAATATGAAGACTTAACGAATGAAGAACTCTTAGAAGAAGTTAAAAAGTATTCGGTGGAAGTCCTGCCTCATCCAAATAATAGAAAACGTCTAGTAAGACTCTTAAATAAACTAGAAAATCATGAGACAATTACGAATCATAAAGAAGAATGTCTCTATCCCATTCGTGTCATTGGTCTAACTTGTGAAAGAGACCTCTTATATGAAAGAATCAATCAAAGAGTAGAGGAAATGATGGAAAATGGTCTACAAGAAGAAGTAGAGAGTCTAAAAGAAGACTATAAGAACTCTAGAATCTTAAATAGTGGAATAGGGTATAAAGAGTTTGTGGACTACTTTAAGGGAGAAAAAACAATCGAAGAAGTAGTAGAAGAGATTAAACAAAACTCAAGAAGATATGCCAAAAGACAATTCACCTTCTTCAACCATCAATTTGATACAAAATGGTATACAGTAGACTTTGAACACTTTGAAAATACAATCGAAGAAGTCTATCAAGACATCAAAAAAGAAGCATAATTTATGCTTCTTTTAATTCGGAATAATGGTCTCGATTAAACTTATGATCTTCTTTCTGTTCATCCGTATCCACCTCAAGTAACTGATTCGTAGTAATTAAGAAATAGTCATCTCCTAGAGTCTGAACACCATCATCACGAACCGGATCATCCCAAGTCAAATCTAAGTGATACCATTGATCATTCAAATAGACAGCATTCCATACATGATTTTCAGAAGAAACCCGGAAGTTTTTCACATTCATTCTCTCCAAAAATAATTGCATCAAATCAGTGTAACCTCCACAAATTCCCATTCCTTGAAATAAAGGACCATAAGCAATATCAGACTCATACGTCGTATCATCATGTTCTGCACGAGCTGTATCATAAACGGTATGGCTAATAATATAATTATGAACTCGAGAGATATTTTCTTCTAAAGGATGATCAGGAAGAATCAGTTCAGGAGCAAGACGATCAATTTCTTGATTGATTTCTGTAATCTGTTTCTCAGAGTATCTCTTTTCTATCTTAATCGTAATCTTTCCAGCAGTATCATATTCCGTCTCAATATGAGAAAAACCATTATATGGATGAACATAATTATTAATATCCGATAATAAATCTTGATCATTCGCAATATCTTGAATATCAAAGAAACAATCCTTGTACTCTTTCGTACAATAAAAAGTAAAAGACTCTTTACCCGCATTAATAGCCGTATAATAAATATTTTTTAAATCTTGAAAATTTTTAGGAACAAAATCTTTTGTATTCTGTACAAAAAGGAAATCTTGATCTCGGTAATATTCATTCACATCTCCTAAAACCACATATTTATAAGGAGAAAGATATTGATCAACATAGACATAAACTTGGTCTTTATAACAAAAAAAGATTCCTAGTAAAATCATAAAAATACCACAAGTAAACAATAACTTTATTAATCTTTTCATATGCTTCACCATACCTATTACTATTTTAAAATAGGAAAAAGGTTTAGTAAATAAATTTTTCCAAGAAAAATGTAAACCAAGAAAAAAACCAATTATTTCTAATTGGCTTACTCCATCGTATTTTTAGATCGAATTAATCTTGATTTTAAACGAGCAGCTTTGTTTTTATGTACTAAACCACTACCCACAGCTTTATCAATTCTTTGTAAAGCGATATTGAAGGCTTCACTTGCTCCTTCTTTATTACCAGCTTTTACCTCTTTTTCAAACTTTTTAATAGCAGTTTTCATGCTAGAAGATACAAAAGTATTTACTTCAGCCTTTCTCGCATTAGAACGCATTCTTTTTTTCGCACTTTTAATATTTGGCATAATCTCACCTCACTTTTTGTAAACAAGTTAATTCTACCAAAAAAATTCTGAAAATGCAAATAAAAAAAAGACTTTTACAAATAATAAAAATGGTGAGAAGAATGCATGAGATAAAAATAGAGAATGAGAAAGTAAGAACAGACTTACTTTTAGAAGAAGAAAAATACGAAAAAAAGAAGGTTTTATGGGATGAAAAATACGGAATCAAACAAACAACGACAAAAGAAGGAAGATATTATTACACAACAATTCAGTTTGAGGAAGTAACTGATCACACTAAGAGAGAAGAATTAGTAGAAGTCTTAACCGAACAATTAAAAAAGTATCTACGTCCTAAAAAAGAAGATAAGTTCTTAATTGTAGGATTAGGAAATCCAAAATCAACTCCAGACTCTTTAGGCCCAAAAACATTAGAAGAAATTATTGTAACAAGATACTTATTTTCCTTAGGAGAAGTAGAAGACTATAAAAATGTTGCCATCTTAAAACCAGATGTCTTTGGAAATACAGGAATTGAGTCTATCTCTTTAATTAAAAACACCATAAAAGAAATAAATCCTAATAAAGTAATTATCATAGATGCCTTAAAAGCAGCCAAACTAGAACGTCTTGTAAAAACCATACAAATAACAGATTCAGGGATTCATCCAGGAAGTGGAATCTTAAATGACCGAGGAGAAATTAGTAGAAAGACCATGAATTGTGAAGTAATCGCAATTGGAGCCCCAACCGTAGTCGATAAAAATACCATTGCCAAAACCCCATCTAAAGAAAACTTTATGGTAACTCCAACCAATATTGATTTTTTAATCGAAATGTTATCCAAAATAATAGGAAAATCTCTAAATCTTACCATTCATAAAACGAACTTCGACAAATAACCAAATAAGAAAAGAATAAACTGACTCTTAGGTGATACAATGAAAAGAAAAATCTTTCTTTTTGGAATCATGATTTTAATAGGAATCTATATGAGTTACAAAACCGTAGAGAAAAAAGAAATCATAGAAAATAATAAAACCATTGTAGACTTTGTCTTAAAAAATTCTTTCCAAGAAACCAATGTCTTAAAAAGAATCTCTACCGTTCCAATCTCTTGGGAAAAATCAGTTCGTCTACTAAAAAAAGATTATGAATCTTTAGAAAAAGACCAAGAAAAAGTAGAAGAAGGCCCCATCATTTATTTATATAACTCTCATCCAACAGAAGAGTATCAACCAGAAACAATAGGGGAATATGCTCTAAATCCAGGAGTAACGATGAATAACTATATCTTAGAAGATATCTTTGAAAAGAACGGATATAACGTTTATGTAGAAGAAGAATCTGTAAAAGAGATTTTAAACAAAAACAATTGGAATTATGCATCCAGTTATGAAGCAAGTAGAATTTTACTCGAAAAAAGAAAAGAAGAGTATCCCTCCTTAAAATACTTTATTGATATTCATAGAGATAGTCTAGACCATGAAAGAACTTCCATAGAAATACAGGAAAGATCCTATGCCAAACTCTTATTTATTGTGGGGTTAGAAAATAAAAATTACGAAGAAAATTTACGTTTTACCGAAAAAATCCAACAAAGATTAGAAGAAGAATACCCAAATCTTAGTAAAGGAATCTATAAAAAAGAAGGAGAAGGCGTAAATGGAGTCTACAATCAAGACTTTTCAGGAAGAACAATCCTAGTAGAAATAGGTGGATATGAAAATACAACCGTAGAAGTCTTAAACACATCTCTGGCCTTTGCCAAATGTTACTTGGAGGTAATCAATGAAGAAAATCATTAAATTTCTCTTTCTACTTCTCTTTTTCTTATTTATCCTTCTATTTTTAAATAAAAATAACATGGTCTATGAAAATGAAAATATTTTAACAGAAGAAGCCATTCAACAATTTGAAAAAGACTTACAAGAAGGAAAAGAAATCAAAGCATCCAACTATATTCCCAAAAAGAAAAACTATGAAAACAAGCTAACGAGATGGAGTAGAAAGTGCTCTAATGTAATTGATAAGATGGTAAATCATCTCCTAAAGAAACTATTATCGGCAATAGATTCCTAAAACACTTTCTTTTTAAAACAAAATGTGGTATACTAGCGCTATCAATGGGAGTAGTGGGGTATGGAAAAAAAGACCGTAAGTCTATCTTTAGGAACAATCCTAAGAGAATGTTCCAAGAATCCATCCTTAACGCAAGACTACTTATATTACTTTTCTTTAAAAAATCGTGAAAATTACCATGCAACCTTTAAATACAAAAAATTTAACGATGACTTCATAAGCCGAGTAGATTGCTATAACGATGGAAATTACACAGTAGGGACAATACGCCCTTCTTATGAAGAATTCCTAGAAAAACTATGTCGTCTACTAAATTTAAAAACAAGAGGGAAAATAGAAGATAATGATTCTCTAACAGAAGAATTATTAAAAAGAGTAGAAAGATTAAAAGAAGTAAAAACCGAAAAAGAATTACAAGAACAATTTCCTCTTCTAGCAAAAGACTTAAGAGATGGAAGATCTTATTTTAAGAGTCTACAAAGATTAAGAGAACAAGAAAAATATAAAGAAGAAGAGATTGCAAGAGGAGAACATTATTTTTATAGTTGTGCCTTAAAAAAGTCTCTTCCTAATTTTATTGAAACCCAGTCAAAACTTTATACTCGTTTTATTACGAGAAGAAAAGAATTAAAAACAAGACTAGAACATACTTCCTTTAATGCCTTCATCAAAGAAAAGATAGACTTAAGGAAACTATATTTATATATTATGCATGAATACTTAGAAAAAATAGAAGACTTAACGGATAGAGAAGAAATTAGAATGTATCTAAGAATGATAGAGAAATATTTATCTTCTAGTATACCAAAAGATGTCTCCATTACATTAGACTCTGGTATTGTAATTGATATTACAAATATTAAAAGAAGATTTGAAAATAAAAAAAGAATGTTACAAGAAGATAGTAGTGTAGTAGAATGGGTCTTAATTCCAGAAGGAGTAAGTCAAGAACCCATTCATCAATCTTCTTCTCCAAGAAAATTAAAGGTAGATAAGACTCTAGTAGAGAAACTAAGAAAACAAGGAGAAAGAAAAAGAGTCTTTTATGAGACAACTCCTTATCGTCAAAAAGCAATTGGTCTAAAAAAATATAGAGGATATGTTGCCTATATTTATGAAAATGGAGAAGTTATATTAGATAGAGAATATTCAAAAAGTGCCCCTTCAACAGCAAGTGGAAATGCCATCTATAACTTAAAAGTAGGAGACTTTGAAGAATTATCAAGATGTGATAAACAAGTTCTAAGAAGACATCCTAAAGTGGGAGTCATGAATCACTCTTCTACTTGGGAAGAAAGAGTAGAAAAAATCATTACAAGAGAAGCAACCGAAGAAGAAAAAGAAGCAACAAAACGTTTAATTATTCGTCTAAAAAGAAAAGGAGAATCATAAAAGATTCTTCCTTTTTATTGATATAACTCTTTCTTAATAAGCTCTAAATTATCACTCATAATCGTAGAATAATTATCATTATTTTTTCTCTCATCATCAGAAATATTATCTAGTCTATGAAGTTCTATCTTTTGTAGATTCGAATGATTCTTCATAATCTCTGTAACATTTTCATTATCATCCAATCCTTTAAAAGTAAAGACATAACTAACCGTACCATCTTCAATTAAGTTTTCTGCATCCGATAAAGTCTTTTGATTGGCATCCGAATCAATACAAATAACCGTTAACCCAAACTTCTCAAGATATTTTAAAGCACTATCCGCAACAATAATCGTTTTATTATCCGTACTATCAACAGTTACACGGTAATTCGCATCAATTTCACTAAGTTCAATCTTTAACTCATTGTATCGATCATCGACTTCTTTCATTAAATAGGTATTAGAAATATATTCTTGTAGAGCAAGACGTACATTTTGACTCATCATTAATAAAGAAGAAGGATTTAACCATAATTCTTCAGGAGAATAATCAGTCTCTAATACATAAGCCGTATCAATAATCTTTAAATTAGGATTCATATCTAATAAATCAACCGCAAGATCTCTTTCTTTTTCTAAAAGACCATTATAAACAAATAAATCAGCCTTTGCGATATCTTGTTTTTGTTTTTCTCCTATTTTATATTCACTAATATCAACACCATCAGGATAAACAGAAGTAATTGTAGCATGATCTGCATATAACTTCTTTACAATATATTCATTAGGATAATTCGTAACAACAACGGAAATACTATCCATACTATCACTCGTACAACCACCACTCATAAAAGTAAGCAAGAAAAAGAAAAGTGAAAATAATAAACCTTTAATTTTTTTCATGACAACACTCCTTTTTTGGTACTGGATCATATCCAAATCCTCCGAAAGGATTACAACGTAAAATTCTTTTTATCGCAAGAAAACAACCCTTTATACAACCATAAGTCTCAATTGCAGTAATCGCATACTCGGAACAAGTAGGAGTATATCGACACATTTTATGAGAAGAAAAAGGCATTTTTTGATACCAACGAATAATACGAATAAGAATCTTTCTCATAGGATTCACCATAACAATTTTACTATTTTTTTTATAATTATACAACAGAAATTAATATCAAAAAAGAATTGAATTAGAAAGTAGAATATGCTAGAATAAGGATAATAGGGAGGCATCTTCTATGGGAATAATGAAAAGACTATTTAATAATAAAGAGACAAAACAACCAGTACAAACTAGTCAAGTAGTTGAGTCAAATACACAAAATAATAAAATAGAAGCCATTCTAGTCATATTAGGAGAATTAGGATTACTAAGAGAAAATGTAATAAGAGATAGATTACAAGGAAATGAATTTTATCAAGAAGAAATTCTAAAATCATTAGGAATCATGCCTCCACAAAGTCTAGAATACCTAGAAAGTTATTTAGGATATAGTCGTTTTGGATATGGGCCTCTTAAAATGAAAGAAGTAAGAGAAGAACTAAAAGAAATAGAGGCAAAAAAGACTCTTTCTCATATAGAAGAAAAAGAAATCGAAAAAGAGATGATTTCTTGTGCCAAAAGACATTGCGACCTATATAAAAATATCTTATTAGAGTGGAATGAGAAACTAAAACAAATAGAGCAAGAAGAAAAAGACTTTGCCAAGAAAAAAGAAAAAATGTCTGCTCTAGAAAGTTATTATAAAGAACAAAAATTAGGATATCCTATCTCATTAGATAGAAAAATAAAAGAAATGAGAGAAGATTTAGCACAACTTCCTTATAAAGGGTATGGAGAAGTAGAATTAATCAAATTTGAAGAAGCAGCAAAAAAACTTGTAGAAGAAGGAAGAAATATAGAAGAAGATAGAGAACAAACACTAAGTAGAATTCAAACAGAATTATGGACACCAAGAAGAAATCGATATCTAAAAGACGTAGAAAATCTAGAAAGAAAATTACAAATGATAGAAGACTCTCCTTATATTTCTGCCTTTGATAAAGAACAAAATAAAAGAAAAACCATAAAAGAATTTAACGTGATGAATGGACATAAAGAAGATACCTCAAACTTTGTAGAAGAATTAAAGAAAAAACTAACAGAACTACAATATGGAGGATATGGAGAAGAATATCTAAATCAATTTGAAACCAAAGCAGGAATTATCATCTCTGATGGAAATCGAGTAGGCAAAAAAGAAGAAGAGATTAAAAGAGATGTACAAATAGAATATCAAAAATTAGTAGATAGTTATCAAAAGAAAGTATTAGACATGAAAGAAGCTTTCTATAAAATAGAACATGATTGGTTAACAAGAGAAGAAAAAGAACAAAGAAAAGAACAAGTGATGGAAGAGTTCCATGATGAAATGGGACTACCAATTAACCAAGAAGAAAGACTAGAAAATATTCTATCCGAATTAAGAACCCTTGACCATGGAGGATACGGAGATCTAAAAGTAGAAGAATTCCGTAAGAAAGCAGAAGATCGCCTAAAAGGAGTAGGCAATAGGATGGAATTAAGAGATGCCTTAAAAGATATTAGACAGCTACAACAAAGCATGATAAAAGACTATCAAGAAGAACTAAAGAAACTATATAGAACTGTACAAGATATCAGTCATGATAGACATCTAAAAACCAATCAAAAACAAGAAGCAATCGATAACTACGAAAGAGAATTTAAATTCAAAGTAGGATTTCGAATGAACTTCGGAAAATATATTGAAAATAGAATCGAAGAACTAAGAAATTTAGAAAAAGGTGGATATGGAGAAGAAGCCTTAGAGGAATTTAGAACAGAAGCAACAGAGATTGCAAATAGTAGTTTAGAAGAAAAAGAAAAATATAATAAGATTCGAGCAATCTATGAAAACTTAAGAAGTAACTACTTAAAGAATAAGAAGACTTTTGCAGAATGGAAAAAAGAACAATTAGAAGGAATCAGTAAAGAAGAAAAACAAAGAAAAGAAGAAGAAATCGATCAAAAAATAGATTATATGTTAACCCTTTCTCCAAAAGGATTACAAGCATATTACTTAGAAGATGATCGTAAGAAAAAAGAATTAGCAGAACAACATAATTACCGAGTTGCCTTTAAGTATCTAGCAAGACAAGAAGCAAAATATAAAAGAAGTGAAATGTTATATCAAGAACGTCTTGCCGAATTAGATTCTGGATTAAAACCATATACAAGAGAAGAATTAGAAGATGCTATGAACGAATTAAAGATTCTAGCAATTACATCCGATGAATTAGAAGAAAATGAAAGAATCATTACATTAGTAGACTATATAGATAGTACACTATTAAGACAAATGATGTATGCAGAAGCAAACTTATTAAAAGCAAGTGAATAAAATATGACTTTATTAGTCATATTTTTTTTGTTATAATGAATTAGGTGATAATATGGATGAACTATTTAAACGATTAAAAATAAAACCAAAAGATAAAGAATTATATAAAACAGCTTTTTCTCATAGTTCCTATGTCAATGAACACAAAGCAAAAAATAATTATGAGAGATTAGAGTTTTTAGGAGATGCAGTCTTAGACTTAGTTTTAGCAGATTACTTATATACTCATCATAAAGAAGATGAAGGTGAAATGACAAAAGTAAGAGCAACCTATGTATGTGAAAATGCAAACTATAGTTATGCAATGGATTTAGGACTAACAAAATATATCTTAGTAGGACATGGAGAAGCAAGAGATGGAGATATGCCAAAAAAAGCAATCATCGCAGATATCTTTGAAGCATTAATGGGAGCAATCTATATTGATTTAGGATACTCTACCGCAAGAAATGTAATCTTAAGAATTGTAATCCCTTATATGGAAAATCCAGATATAACCTTCTTTAGTGATTATAAAAGTAGTTTACAAGAATTTGTTCAAACAGAACAAAAATCACTAGAATATGTCATTACCAAAGAAGAAGGACCTGCTCATAATAAAACTTTTACAATGGATGTTATGATTGATCAGATTGTCTATGGAACAGGAGTAGGGTCTTCTAAGAAAGAAGCAGAACAAGAAGCAGCAAAATATGCCTTAGAAAAATTGGCTATCAAAAGATAGTCAATTTTTAATGGATTGCTTTCTTTTTTAAAAAGAGAGTGTTATAATAATACTGCTGTTTGTTCGTTTTGAAAAAAGAAAAAAGAAAGGAAGAATTTATGAGTAAAATTAAAATATTTGCTTTAGGAGGGCTAAATGAAAACGGGAAAAATATGTACGTAGTCAATGTAGATGAAGACATATTTGTATTTGATGCCGGACTAAAGTATGATAATGATATCAAATTAGGAATAGATTATATTATTCCAAATATTGATTATCTAGTAAAAAACAAAAAGAAGATTAAAGGAATCTTTTTAACGCATGGCCATGATGGAAATATAGGGGGAATTGCGGATGTATTAGAAACCCTACCAGATGTAGCAGTATATGGAACAAAATTAACATTAAAGATAGCAGCACAAGATTTCGATAAAAATCAAATAGAAAAAACGAACTTGATAGAAATTAAACCACATACCAAAATAGATTTTGGCAAAAATGCTATCTTTCCAATTAGTGTTACCCATTCGATTCCAGATGCCGTATGTTATGTTTTATATACACCAGATGGAGCAATTGTATATACAGGAGACTTTGTATTTGATTCTACCATGATGGGTTTCTATAAAACGGATATTGGAAAACTAGCATATGTAGGAAAACAAGGAGTTCTATGTCTATTATGCGAATCTTTTTATGCAGATAGAGCAGGACATACTTCACCAAATAATCGAGTAAGTGGTTTTATTCGCGATGTTTTAGCGAAAACAGAAGATAGAATTATCGCAACGATTATGCCAGCTCATTATTATCGAATCCAAGAAATCTTTAATGAAGTATCTAAGACTCATAGAAAAGTAGTTATTATGGGAAAACCCCTACAAGAAATGATTAATGATGCGATAGAAGATGGATACTTAAAAATTGATCGAGAAAAAATAGGAACATTAAGTGATATAGAAAGTAAAAATGCAATG
Source organism: uncultured Bacilli bacterium (assembly GCA_947632595.1). Classification (GTDB taxonomy): domain Bacteria; phylum Bacillota_I; class Bacilli_A; order RF39; family UBA660; genus UBA3789. Next base: position 14,382 of record CANRPY010000027.1, read on the forward strand.
GTATTAATTTCGGATGAAAAAGAAAAACCATTTGCTAATCTAGAAAGAATTATAAAAGGATTTGATAAATATATTCAAATCAAAGAAAATGATACCATCTTTTTAACAGAACCAAGTTATCCTGGAATTGAAAAAAGAACAGCTACCATTATGGATGAAATTGCAATGTTAGGAGCAGATGCTATCTCTCTATCTAGTAAAAAACATTTACTACATCATGCATCAAGAGAAGATTTAATGTTAATGATCAACTTAATGAATCCAAAATATTATTTTCCAGTAAAAGGAGAATATAGAAATCAATATACAAATGGAGAAATCGCAGAAGAATTAGGAATTCCAAAAGAAAACATTATCTTAAAATTAAATGGAGATGTTTTAGAATTAGTAAATGGAGAAAATACAAATTCTACAGAACATATAGAAGTAGATGAAATCTTAATTGATGGTAAGAGTCAAAACGATATAGGAGACTTAGTCTTAAAAGATAGAGAAATGCTAGGAGAAAATGGAATCGTAATTATTAGCTGTACATTAGATAAAGATTCTAAACAAATCTTAGGAGGACCAGAGATTTTAACAAGAGGATTTATCTATGTAAAAGAAAGTCAAGATTTATTAGAAGAAACCAAAAGAATCTCAAAAGAAGTAATTACAAATAATATAGAAACAAACAGTAAAAGAGTAGACTATTCTAAGATTAAAAATGATGTAAGAGAAACGTTAGGAAAATTCTTCTATCAAGAAACAGAATCAAAGCCAATGATTATTACGGTTGTCCAAGAAGTATAAAAAAATCTACTTACTTCGGTAAGTAGAGATCTGTATCCGTAGCTCAGTTGGATAGAGCAATCGCCTCCTAAGCGATAGGTCACGAGTTCAACTCTCGTCGGGTACACCATTGAAATTACTGTTCGAAAACAATAGAACTTAAAATAGAGAACTTGAATATTATTCAATGTTATGGTATATTGAATATGTCAAGGTTACCTTGTACAAAATAAAAAAGGGACATTCAATAGTAGCATGTTGGTTGTTGCCTAAATGAATTTGGTACCACCTAAATCAATGCTGAATTGGTTAGGTGGATTTCTTTTATTTTAATACTATAAAAAGTAATAATACTAATAAGAAGATAAGAATGATTAAAAAAAGTATTAAAAAAACATAATAAAAAAGAGAACTTGAATAATATTCATTGTTATGGTATATTGAATATGTCAAGGTTACCTTGCATAAAATAAAAAAAGGGACATTCAATAAGAGCATGTTGGGTGTTGCCTAATTGAATAAGTTCCACCTAAATCAATGCTGAATTGGTTAGGTGGCTTTCTTTTATATTAAAACTTTAAATAGTAATAATACTAATAAGAAGATAAGAATGATTAAAGATAGAATTAAAAAATCCTTCTTAGTCATACTATCGCCTCCCTTCTATATGAAGCTTGGCACCACCCAACTTATCAAATGTCCCATAATATTATTCCGGAAAAAATATAACATTTCATACAAATAATATAATTTTTTTTAAAAAAAAGAGAACTTGGATTAAGATATTAGAGCCTATCAAGAAGAAACAAAACAGGAAAAAGATTATCTCCTTGTGATATTGTGATAATTTCTGTAAATGTAAAATACTGGTATGGAGCAAGACTTGACTCTTGCTTTTCTTTTGTAGTAATATGAATAAAAATAATAAATCAAAAGGAAGATAAATATGGAAGAATTCGATGTCTTAGATGAAAATGGAGAATATAAAAATGTAACAGCAAGTAGAGAAGAATGTCATAAGAAAGGACTATGGCATAGAGCAGTAGTCATTTTTATATTAGAAAAAGAGAATCAAAAAATTCTTCTTCAACAAAGAAGTAAAACAAAAAAGATGTGGCCTAATTTATGGGATATAACAGCAGGAGGACATGTATTAAAAGGAGAACTAGGAGTAGATGCAGTAGTAAGAGAGGCAAAAGAAGAATTGGGAATTTCATTAAAAAAATCATCTCTAGAATTTATAGGAGCAACAAGATCAGAAACAAAGAAGAATGATATCATAGATAGACATTTTAATGAATACTTTGTAACCCATGAGAAAATAAATGAAAAAAACATCTCCTTACAGCAAGAAGAAGTACAAGCAGTAAAATGGTTTGAGAAAGAAGATTTAATAAAAAAGATAAAAGAAAAAAATGAAGAACTAACCGATAAAAAAGGATGTTGGGATTACCTGTTAAAATATTTAGAAAGAAAAGAGAACTAGAAAATAGTTCTTTTCTTTTAAAAAATGGTATACTAAAAATAGGAAGAGGGAAGAGACATGAATTTAGAAAAAATATTTAAAGAAGCAAAAGATTTTGTATATCAAATAAATGATAAATATTATAGGATTGGACTGGCCAGAGTAGAAGAGGCAGACCAATCCTTAATAGAGAGTTATATAGACTGGGAACGAGCAAGAAGACAATTAAAATCGCCTGTAATGGAAAAACAGTTAGAGAAAGTCTTAGAAAAATATGAAAAATTAATTAGAAAATTAGCAATTTCTAGTGGAAAACAACAAAACGATTATTTAAAAAAATTAGATGATATAGATAAGAAAATATCAGAAGAAGAAAAAGCATCTCTCATAGAACAGAATAAATGGAGAATAATTTTTGATACTTTAAAATCAAGAAAAGATGCAAATCTTTCATTAGATATAGTAGAGTTTGAAAAAAACTATAGGAAGAGGGAAGAAAAATGAAGTGTAAAAAATGTCATAAGAAAAATAGAAAGATTGCAAACTACTGTAGATATTGTGGAAATCCATTTACCAAGAAAGAACAAGAAGAAGCAAATAAAAAAGGAATCGTAGCAAAAATTAGAAAAATAGAAAAATGGTATGAAGTATGTACCTTAAAAGTAATAACAGAGAATATCTTTGTAAGAATCTTAATTTTAATACTAATCTTATTACCAGGAATTCTAAGTTTATTGAAAAATGGATCTCATTTAAAAATAATGGATACCAAAGATTACGAAATAACATATAACGAAAAGAAAGAAGAATACTATATTTACTTAGAAGAGAAAGAAAAAGTATCCTTAAAATTATATGTTCCCAATAAAATAAAAAAATTAGAATTAGATTATTATGGAGAAGATAATAAAAGAATCGATAAACAATCATTAACAACAAAAGATGAAATTATGATAGAAGCAAATAAAACAAAAGATAATTATTATGTCATTTACTCTCTAGACAATAAAAAAGAAAAATTAAAAATCTATGCATACGTAGGAGGAGAGTAAAATGAAAAAAGAAAAAGTATATTGTATTTATTGTGGAAAAGAAAATAAAAAAGAAAATAAGAAATGTGATTTTTGTAAGAAAAATTTAAAAGAAAAAGATCATGAATTAAGAGATTATATGATGGATAAAGTAAAACAAGATATGGAAGGAAAATCTTTTAATTTTCTAAAAGCATGGATAAAAAAATATTTTTATGGAGTAATGGTATCCTTATCTGTTTTATCATCTGCTGCTATGATAGTAGTCTCTCATGCAAAAGAAGAAGAAAAAAGAATTGTAGAAGAAAAACCAGTATGGGAAGGAAAGAGTAGAGCAGGATGGATAGATGGATGTTGGGAGGCAGAGCCAGGATCAAAATTAAGATTAATTGCTTATGAAGAAGGAATGGATGTAGAAACAAATAAAAATTGGTTTGTAATATCAGAAGATGAAAAACATGCAGATTTTTATTATGATTACTATAATATAGGTTCAGGTATGGGGACATCATTTAAAAAAGAAAGTAATGATAGATGGACTTTTGAAGATGGAGCTCCAATTAGATATATAACAAATTATAAAAGAGTTTCTTGTGATAATATAGAAGAAGATACAATAACCTATGTAGCAATCTATGAAGAAGAAAAACCAAGTAACTTATCATTAGAAGGATGGTAAAAGAATCAAATAACTGTAAAATACAGGAAAAAGAATACATGAGAAGAAAAGATTGTGCTACAATGAATATGGTGAGAATATGGACTGGTTAGATTTTAAAGAATTTGTAAAAGATACCATAAGCTATGTAGCATTCATTATTGTTGTAATCGTAATAGCAATATATGTAGTAGGATTACAACAAGTAGTAGGACCATCTATGCAAACAACATTAAATAATAATGATGTAGTAATATTAGATAAAATAAGTTATCGTTTTTCAGAAATAAAAAGAGGAGATATCGTAGCACTTTATTATGCAGATACAAAGTTCTTAATAAAAAGAGTAATAGGATTACCAGGAGAAACGATAGAATATAAAGAGAATAATTTATATATTAATGGAGAAAAAGTAAAAGAAAAGTATTTAGAAGAAAATACAAAAACAGAAGATTTTAATTTAAGTTCTCTAGGAGTAACAAAAATTCCAAAAGATCAATATTTAGTTTTAGGAGATAATAGAGAGAACTCTATGGATAGTAGAGATAAAGAAGTTGGACTCATCAAAAAAGAAGATATTATAGGAAAAGCTAGACTAAGAATATGGCCAATTACAAAAATCACCTTATTTTAAGGTGATTTTTTATACTTTTTCACCCAAAAATCAATGAAAAATAGCATTTTAATATTGCCAAATCAAAAAATTGGATTTATAATAAATTCGAATTTAGGAATAAATTTTTTTCCGTTATTTATTCCTAAATGTAAAAAAATGAAGGAGGTTTATTTTAATGGATAACAAGAAAAAATATTTTATTGTTATAATCCTAGTTATCTTTGTCTTCCTTATGGTTTTTGCTTTTGCAAATCCAAAGAACAATTCTGAAAAGAAAAGTGATGGAAATAACACAAGTGAAAAAGCAGATGGAGAAAAAGATAAAACAGATTCTGACTCAGAAGATGAGACCTTATTAACAGCAGAAGAACAAAAAGAAGAAGAAATTCAAGTAATTCAAAATTGGGTCGTAAGAAACAACGATGAAGAAGAAGCCAGAAGATTAGTTCTAGAAGCAGAAGCTAGTGCAGATGATACTCACGTTTATGATAAAGCTGCAAAAGATGCTGCACAAAAAGCAGTAGATAAATTGCCTAATGGACAATTAAAAGATTTGCTTCAAGAACGTTTAAATATTATTGATGAAGGATTAGATCTACAAGGTTTAATCAATAAATTAGAAGAAATGGTTGAAAGTGCCAAGAAAACGTTAGTATACGGTGATATGGCAGAAGCAAGAGATAATGACACAACAGGTGAATTTGAAGCTCTAGAAAAAAGATTAGAGGACTTCATTGACACAGCTGGTCATTCAAGTGTAGAGGCAAAATTAAGAAAACAAATGGATGAGTTATTGCCATACCTTAGAGATACCGATAAACCAACTATTAATATTGATAACGGAACAATATTAAATACAGAACAAGGAAAAGACGTTGAAATAAACGATGAAGGTGTTGGTGTTGCAAAAGTAACAATCAATGGAGAAACTTTTGATGAACCATATACCTTACCAAAAGATGAAGGAAAATATACAATTAGTGTAGTGGATGCTGCATGTAATGAAAAAATTATTACAATTGTAGTAGATAACACAGCACCAAAAATTGTACTAGATAAGTTATTAGAAAACAATTTAACAAACGATAAAGACTTAACAATTACAGATGCAAATAACTTTACATCTAAGATCGAAAAAGCTGGTAAAACAGTAAAAGAAAATATTGCATCAGATAAACAAGAAGACGGAACATACTATGATCGTTATGGAGTATTTTCTGGTGATGGAGAGTATACTGTTACTGCAACAGATGCTGCAGGAAACACATCAAGTGTAACATTTACTTATGATTTTACAAAGCCAACTGGAGAAGTTGCAGTACAAAAGAAGGAGAATCCTGAATCTAAGACTGCTAAACGTGGAGATTGGTTAGTATTTACGGTAACATTTGATGAAGCTTTATCAACAACTCCA
>CANRPY010000028.1 GCA_947632595.1 uncultured Bacilli bacterium
TTGACACGCATTAAGACGGTATCTTGTAATTTATCATCAAAACGTCTTGTTTGAGGAAGAAAAGTTTCTCCCTTTTCATATAATTTTGTTTGACGTTCAATTTCTTTTTCAATACTTAGTCCTACGTTAGAGATTGAACCAATATTTTTAATTTCTGCCTTGGTTCCAAATGGGTCTTCTTCTTTCTTGCGAATAGATACATTGGCATCTGCTCTTAGGGATCCTTCTTCCATTTTACAGTCACTAATATTACTATAGAATAATAGTTCTTTTAATTTTTCTAGGTATTTTTTTGCTTCTATACTAGAAGAAATACATGGTTTTGTGACAATTTCAATTAGAGGAACTCCTGCACGATTAAAGTCTAGAAGAGTCTTGTTTCCACGATGGGCACTTTTACAAGTATCTTCTTCGATATGCATTTCTTCAATCTCTATTTTTTTGGTTTTGCCATCTACTTCAATTTCTACATATCCATCATATCCTATTGGGGTTCTTGCCTGAGTAATTTGATAATTTTTGGGATTATCTGGGTAGAAATAGTTTTTACGATCAAAGTGCATTACTTTTCTTATCTTACAATTTAAGACGGTTGCGGCACGGATTGCTAAAGAGATGACTTCTTCATTTAGGGTTGGTAAAGTACCAGGGTATCCTAAATCTACAACATTGGTTAGGGAATTTGCCATTTGACCATATCCATTTCTAGCATTTGAAAAAATCTTTGTTTTTGTTTTTAATTCTACGTGTACTTCTACACCAATTGTAGGGATATAGTTTGCCATTATTTTTCACCTCCTGGTGTAAGATCTAGGTTAAGTTCTTTTTCAATAAAGCTTCCTAGTTGGTACATTTTTGCTTCTTCAAATGAGTTTCCAATGATTTGCATTCCAATTGGCATATGATTTTTGTCAAATCCTACTGGGATATTCATTCCAGGTAATCCTGCCATATTGACTGGAATTACTAAGACATCATCCATAAAGCTCTTTCTAGGGTCATCCATTGGGTCATCAAGGTCGTAGGCTGTAGAGACTGTCGTTGGTCCAATGATTAAGTCATAGTCTTCAAATACTTTTTTAAATTCTTTTCTCATATCATCTCGTATCGATAATGCTTTGTCATAATAAACTTTGGCATTTTCTCCACTTAGAAGGTATGATCCTACCATAATTCTTCTTTTAACTTCTTCTCCGAAGCCTTGTCCTCTTGTTTCTAAATATAATTCTTCTATATTTTTCACATCTTCTATTTTTAAGCCATAACGGATTCCATCATATCTTGCTAGATTGGAACTTGCTTCTCCCATGGCAATAATTTGATACATTGTCATAGCATGTTCTAGATATTTTACATCGACATAGTCTACTGTTACTCCATTCTTTTCTAGGATTTGAATGGTTTCTTTTATTTTCTTTTTTATCTCATCTGAAGTAATATCTCCCATTAAGAAGTTAGGAACGGCTATTTTCATTCCTTTTACTTCTTTTCCTATCAAGCGAGTAAAGTCTTCTTTCTCTTTTTCGGCACTTGTTAAGTCTTTTTCATCTTTTCCTACGATGGCATTTAAAAGGATTGCATTTTCATAGACATTTTTCGTCATAGGACCCATTTGATCTAGAGAAGAGGCAAAAGCAACAAGTCCATATCTAGATACTCTTCCATAGGTTGGTTTCATTCCTACGATTCCTGTATAACTTGCTGGTTGTCTAATGGATCCTCCTGTATCGGAACCAATTGCGAATAAAAGGTCTCTTGCAGCAATCGTTGCGGCAGAACCACCGGATGATCCTCCACATATTTTGTCTTTGTTCCATGGATTTCTTGGAGCTCCAAAATAACTTGTTCTAGAGCTTGATCCCATAGCAAATTCATCCATATTGGTTTTTCCAATAATAATCATATGTTTTTGTTTTATTTTCTCTGTTATTGTAGCATCATAAATTGGTACAAAGTTTTCTAATATATGAGAGGCACAAGTTGTTCTTAACCCTTTTGTAATAATGTTATCTTTTAAAGCTATTGGAAGTCCAAATAAGATATTATCTACTTCTAGATTTTCTAATGCTTTGGCTTCTTTTATTGCTTCTTCTTTGTTTAATGTGATATAGGCATTTAACTCTTTATTTTTTTCTATATTTTCAAAGGCTTCTTCTACTAAATCGATTGGTTTTATTTTCTTCGTTTTTAATAGTTCGTGAAGTTCGTTGATACTTTTGTCTAAATATTTCATCTTATGCACCTTCACTTTCTGCAATGACTACTGGTACTTCTATATAGTTACCCGCATGGCGTGGAGCATTTTCTAATACTTCTTTTGGTTCTAGCATTTGACCTTCTTCATCCTTTCTTAGATGCGTATTTTCATCCCAACATGCGATTAAGATATCATCGTCATAGCCTTTTACTTCATTTATTTTTTCTACATCTTCTAATAATTTCTTAAGTTGTACTTGATACTTTTCAATTTCTTCTTCTGTTAATTTGATTCTTGCAAGATCTGCAACGTGTAAGATTTGTTCTCTTGTTAATTTTTCTTTCATAGAAAACACTCCTTCCTAATCCATTCCTTATTATATCATAATTTCCTGTGTTAAAAAAAGAGTTCTAGGACTCTTTTTATTGTTCAGCAAAACAACTCTTTAAATATAGTGTTCTTGGTTTCTCTTTGGTTTTTGATTCATATTTTTCTACTGTTCCCATTGCAGAAATTTCATATTTTGGTTCTAGTATATTGATTGTTTCTGAATCTTTTTCCATTTTACAGATAACGTCTAGACTATATTTTCCCCCTTCATCTTCAAATTCAAGGGTGATTTGTTTCTTTTTCTTATCTACTTTTTTTAGGTTTCCTGTTACTACTAGGAATTGATTTTGATAATATTCGTATGTACTTTTTTCATCATTATTAAATTCGATTGCTAGATCGATTACATCTACATAGATAGGATCTACATTGTATTGAAGACTCCAAGTTCCTAATTGTCTATCTCTTCTTCCTTGTAGTTGATTATAGTGAATAACTTTATAACCTAATCCTAAATATTCTTTTGTTCCGCCATCATCATAGGTATGAACAGGGATTGCGAAGAATGGCCCTTTGTCTAGTTCTGTTACACAAAAGATATCGATTAAGGCTGCTCCTCCTAAAATGAGAATGAGAATCAGAATTCCTAATAGTAGTTGCTTTAGCGGAAACTTTTTCTTTGCTTTTTGTTCTACAAAGTCATCTTCTATTTCATATTCTTCTATATTTTCTTCTAGTTCTTGTTCTAGAATTTTTTCATTTGCCTTTTTTGTCTTTTTATCCTTTTTTTCTTTTTCTTTTAGATGAGTCTTCATTTGTTCATCCATATAAGAATCTATTTCTTCTTGTTCTTCTTCCGATACTTCTTCGTATTCTTCTAAATCTTCAAATTCTTTTTTTCTCGTACTCGTTTTCTTTTTCATCCAATCGCTTCCTATTCTTCCTTTTTCTTGTGCTTATTTTAACACATTCTTCCTCTTCTGTAAAGTTTGCTAGTTCTTTAGTTTTTCTTCTAATTCGTCTTCTGTCCAGATAGGAATTCCTAGCTCTTGTGCTTTGTCATATTTACTTCCTGGAGATACTCCTACAATCACTGCATAGGTCTTTTTGGAAACAGAAGAAGATGTCTTTCCCCCAAGATTTTCAATTTGTCTTTCTGCTTCTTCTCTTGTAAATTTCTCAAGGGCTCCTGTTAAGACAAAGGTTTTTCCTGCAAAGTCTTCTTTTGCTTCTCTTTTTTCTCCTAAGTATTTCATATTGATTCCTAGGTCTTTTAATTCTTCTATGATTGCAGTGTGGCTAGAATCTGCAAAGTAGTCTAAAATACTTTTGGCAATAATTTCTCCTATATCTGGTGTTTCTACTAATTCTTCGTATGTTGCTTTTTCTAGGTTCTCCATGGTCTCCCATTTTTCTGCTAAAATCTTAGCTGTCTTTTCTCCTACATGAGGAATTCCTAGTCCGAATAATAATTTTTCAAGAGAATTTGCTTTACTGTTTTCAATTGCTTCTAGTAAATTGGAAACGGATTTTTCTCCATATCCTTCTAGACGAATCATATCTTTTTCATGTTCTTTTAGGGAATAGATGTCGGCAATATTTCCAATATAGTGGAAGTTATAAAAGTCTTCCATGATTCTATCTCCTAGTCCATCTATATTCATAGCATCTCTTGATACAAAGTGAATTAAGCTTTCTATATGTCTTGCAGGGCACTTCTTATTGGGACAGAAATAGTCGACTTGTCCTTCTTTTTTGACTAGTTGGGTATGGCACATTGGACATTCTTTGATCATCTCAAAGTCTTTTTCTTGTCCTGTTCTTCTTTCTACTTTTACTTCTACTACTTCTGGAATGACATCTCCTGCTTTTCGAATCGATACAACATCTCCTATTTTTAAATCTTTTTCTTTTACATAATCTTCATTATGTAGGGTTGCGCGAGAGATGGTACTTCCTGCAACAATTACAGGGTCTAATACGGCATTGGGAGTAATTTGACCAGTTCTTCCTACTGTAAAAATAATATCTTTTAATTTGGTTAATACTTCTTCTGCTGGAAATTTATAGGCAGTTGCCCATTTTGGAAATTTTGCAGTATACCCTAACATTCTTTGTTGTTCAATACTGTTTACTTTGATGACAATTCCATCGATATCATAGGGAAGACTTGGTCTTAATTTTCCTTTTTCTTCGATGTATGCTAATACTTCTTCTATCGAGTCCACTAATCGATTATTTGGGTTTGTTTTAAATCCTAAATCGTGCATATAACGAATGGCTTCTTCATGGGTTTTTAGTCCATAGTCTTCTGGGTCTGGTAAATGATAGATAAAATTATCTAATTTCCTTTCTGCTGCAATTTTAGAATCTAATTGACGAATCGATCCTGCTGCTGCATTTCTACAGTTTTGAAGAAGGGGTTCGTTGTTTTTCTTTCTTTTTTCGTTTAATTCCTCTAGAGTCTTTTTATTCATGAAGATTTCTCCCCGTACTTCTAGATCAATTTCTTCTTTTAATTTTAGAGGAATTACTTTTATCGTTTTGGCATTGTGAGTAATGTCTTCTCCTACAGTTCCATCTCCACGAGTAGCTGCCCTTACTAGTTTTCCTTTTTCATAAAGAAGGGAAACGGATAAGCCATCTATTTTTAATTCACACATGTATTGTGGTTTGATTCCTTCTTTTCGGATTCTTTCATCAAAAGCAATGACTTCGCTTTCTGAGAATACATCACTTAAGGACATCATTGGAATTTTATGAGTTACTTTTTGGAATCCTTCTATGATTTTTCCTCCTGCATGTTGGGTTGGAGAGTCTTCTCTAACCCATTCAGGATGTTCTTCTTCTATTTCAAATAATTCTCTTAAATAACTATCATATTCTTGGTCTGATATCGTTGGGTTATCTAGAGTATGATAATTATAATCTGCTTCATTAATGATCTTAATTAACTCATTCATTCTCTCTTGCATATAAAAAATCACCTACTATTATTTTATAATATTCTGGTGATTTTTGGAATTGAATCTTGTTATTTTTTATATTCTTTTGGAAGATCTTGTTTTCTTGGTTTTGCATCATATAATTTGCTTTGGAAGTTACCATCTATAATGATAAAGTGGTCATTGTCTCCTACTATCATTGCTTCTTCACTAATTAATTTTTGTTTGCGATATAAGATTACTTTTGTTACAAGCTCTTCTTGGTATTGTTGTTCAGATATGCTTCCTTCTACTAACATTCGATCTAGTTTCTTTTTATTTAATTTGGCAATTTCTTCTAAGATATCTACATATTTTATGTGAGATGGTAAGGGAGTGTTAAAGTGATCGATTGCGAATAGTAATCTTATAATTTCTCTTCTTGGTGCAACAGACTCTAAGTCTTCGATTAATCCTTTTAAGTCTCCTTCGAAGTAGTGTTCTTCCATTTTTTTGGCACCTACTATATTTTCGATTCCTTTGGCGATAATTGTTTTTGGATCCGTCGTATTGCGATATTTTTCTGTGGTAGAGAAGTATTTTGTCGCTAAATAATTGGTATATCCTTCATTTAAATTTACTCCAATTACTCTTGGAATTTCCATTCCTGTTACGACTCCACAATTTGTACCTCTTGTACTAGCCATATGAAGAAGTTCATGAGATAGTGTATCTTGTAGTCTATGGCTTACATCTAAATCTTCATAGAATTTTAAGATGATGCGATTACTTCCATTATCGTATACGGCAAGAGATATTTCATTGGTTTTCGGAATTCTTAAATAGTTCTCTTCTAATATTTTTAAAGAATTTAAATTGCAAATCATACCATTTACTTGTGACTCTGTAAAATTTCCTGAAAACTTTTTCGTGAATCTTTCTACATCTTCTTGGTATTTTCCAAAGTCTAGAGTAGGATCTAATTCTACTTTTGGTATTGGATATGCTTTTGGATTTCTTGCTAGATTCATCTGTGTTTCTTGATATAGCAGATAATATAATAATTTGTTTCCTAGTCTAATTCTCATACTATTACCCCTCGAATGAGGTATATTATATCACAAAATAAAAAAGCAAACAAGGTTTGCTTTACTCTTCCCATAAGTTTTTTGGATATTCTTTGTTGTCTACTAAGTCTTTTAGGGCTTTTTTGACGCTATCTGCATCTTCTTTGTAGGTTACTCCATACCAAGTTGCGGTGGTTTTAATCACTTTTGCTGTTGCATAATGATCTTTTATTGTTTTAAATAAAACATCTGGAATTAAATATTCACATTTTTCTAAATTATCTTTATGTTTTTCTAAGAACTCTTCAAAATGATCTTCTATATATTGGAAGATACTTGGAGTAAATAATAACATATTCATTGATACGGTGTCATCTTCTTGTACTTCGAATTCTTCCTCTTCTTCCTCTAATGGTTTGGCCATAATTTTACCATTTTCTATTCTTCCTACAGAACTTTCTGTAATTTTTACTAGAGTATCTCCTTCTACTTCACAGACTCCTCTTTTTACTCTACCATTTTCTGTAATGGTATTTTTTACAAGATAGGCAATCATTCCATATGGATATGGTTCTTTGTCTTTTACTTCTTTTAAGAATTCTGCTCCTTTGATAAAGGCATCTCTACCATAAAAATCATCGGCATTGATCATCATAAATGGTTCGTTTACTTTGTCTTTGCAGCAAAGAATTGCATGTGCTGTTCCTAGTGGTTTTTGTCTATCTTTCAATAGTCTCTGATATTTTTTTGGAACATTATCATTTTTTTGAAAACAGTATTCTACAGGGATATGAGGTTCTACTCTTGCTCCTATTGTTTCTTTAAATACTTCGTAGTTTTCTTCTTTAATTAAAAATACGATTTTATTAAATCCTGCTTTGATGGCATCATAGACTGAATAGTCAATAATAAATTCATCATTGGGTCCTAGAGGAGTAATTTGCTTTAATCCTCCAAAACGGCTTCCCATACCAGCAGCTAAAATTACTAATGTAATATTTTTTTTCATTCTATCATCCTTTTTCTTATTTATTTCTTTTATTGTATCATACTTCTTTTTGAAAAAAAAGAAATTATACTTTGGATAATTTCTTATGATTTTTCATTAGTTTTTTAATTCCATGAGGATGTTTAAAGGCAACACTTACTAAAGTATTGGTTACTTCTACTACTTTTCCAGTACCAAATGTTTCGTGGTAGACAAAGTCTCCTACTTGGTAGTCTACTTCTTCTTCTCTAAACATTTCTCCTACTTCTATTTTTTCTTCCTTTTTCTCTTCTTGTTCTTCATTAGATTCTAATAAGTCTTTACTGATTTCGCTTAAGAAACGACTTACTGGGTTTATTTGTTCTTTTCCAAAAAGAGTTCTTCTTCTGGCATTTACAAGATGTAGGTCATCTTTGGCACGGGTGATGGCAACATACATTAGTCGTCTTTCTTCTTCTACTTCGGAGTTTTCCATTAAGGAATTCATATGTGGGAAGATTCCTTCTTCCATTCCAATTACAAATACATGGTCAAACTCTAATCCTTTGACAGAGTGTACGGTCATTAAACTAATTCGATTGGTGTCTTCTTTGTATTCTTCTACATCACTTACTAAACTGGTTTCTAATAAGAATTCTTCTAGAGAAACCGATCCTTCTCTTTCTTCGAATGTCTTGGTAATAGACTTAAATTCCTCTAGGTTTTCTAGACGTATTTCTGCTTCTAGGGTTTTTTCTGCTTCTAATTCTTGTTTTAGACCAGAGGCATCTAGTACTTTATCAATTAACTCTGTTAAGGTTAAGTCTTCTTTGATTTCTTTTAATTTTTCAATGATTTTCTTAAACTCATATTCTTTTCCTGTTGTGATTACTTCATAGATACTCTTTTCTTCTAAGTCTGCTTTTTCTGTTAAATTTTCTATAGTTTTTGTCCCGATTCCTCTTTTTGGTGTATTGATCACTCTTAATAGAGAAATGTTATCTTTTTCATTATGAATTAATCTTAAGTATGCCATTAAGTCTTTAATTTCTTTTCTTGAGTAGAAATTAATTCCTCCTACTACTTTATAAGGTAGGTTTTCTTTTAACATTTCTTCTTCTAGGACACGTGATTGTGCATTGGTTCGATACAAGACGGCAATCTCTTTTGGTTCTACCCCTTGTTCTTCTAATTCCTTACATTTGGATACTACGTAGGATGCTTCTTCTTTTTCGTTATAGGCACGGTAATATTTGATCTTTTCTCCTACTCCTCTTGCGGTCCACAAGTTCTTATCTTTTCGCATCTTATTATTTTTAATGACTTGATTTGCGGCATCTAAGATGGTACTTGTTGAACGATAGTTTTGTTCTAGGAGAATTACTTTGGCATCTTTATAGTCTTTTTCAAAGTTTAAAATGTTTTTATAATTCGCTCCTCGGAAACTATAAATACTTTGAGAGTCGTCTCCTACACAGGTAATCTTTCTATTTTTCTCACTTAATAGTTTGGTTAAAATATATTGTGCTTCATTGGTATCTTGATACTCATCGATTAGGATATATTTGTATAGATCTTGGTATCGTTCTAGAATATCTTTTCTTTTTTGAAATAATTGAATTGGTAGTAGAAGTAAATCATCAAAGTCCACGGAATTATTTTGATGAAGTTTTTTTTCATATTTTTCGTAGACTTCTTTTACGATTTGTTCATATTCACTCACTGCATATTTTTCATACATTTCTGGAGTTGTCATTTCATTTTTACAACTACTGATTTTATTGCGAATCGCTTTTGGATTATATATTTTTGGATCATATCCCATATCTTTTATAATCTTTTTTACAACGGTTAGAGAGTCATCACTATCCATAATCACAAAGTTTCTATCATATCCTAATACGGATGTATTTTCTCTTAGAAGTTTTAGGCCAAAACTATGGAACGTTGATACTTGTAATTTCTTAGCTTCTTCTCCTATTTGAGCATAGATTCTATCTTTCATTTCTTTTGCTGCTTTATTGGTAAAGGTAATTGCTAAAACGTTGTAAGGGCTTACTTTTTCTTCTTCCAATAAATACGCAATTTTGGTTGTTAAAGTCTTTGTTTTTCCTGCTCCTGCTCCTGCTATGATTAATAGGGGGCCATCATTATATAAAACAGCCTCTTTTTGTTTTTCATTTAAACTATCTAAATTCATTTTCCCACTTCCTGCCTTTTTCATTATACCCTACTTTCTTCTATTAAGACAAATAAAAAAAGTGTTATTTTTCTAAACACTTTTTATCGATATAAGCTTTCTAATTCGCTTACTTTTTTCTTTTCTCTTTCTTCTTCTAATAATGTTTGTTGCAACAAATATTCTAAGGCAGCATCTTCTTTCTTTTGACGTTCGATTTGTTTCTGTCTTTCTCTTTCAAACTCTTCTTCTTTTTTTCTCTCTGCTTCTAATTGTTCTTGTTCTTTTCTCATTTCGTCTAGTTGTCTTTGTTCTTCTTCTAGTTGTTTTTGTCTTTCTTCTTGCTCTTTTTCTAATCTTTCTTGTTCTTCTTTTCTTTCTTGTTCTTTTCTTTGTGTTTCTCTTTCTTGATGTTCACGAAGAAGTCTTGAGAATAATTTATAGTCGTCCAATGTAAATTGTTTACTAAAATGTTCTAATAGGATTTCATCTTCTGTCTTTTCGGAGGTATCGATTACTTTTTCCTCTTGTTTTTCTTCTTTTAGAACAATGGTATTTCTTGATGGAATTTTTCCATAGATTCGTTCTGGTGAGAGTATCGGTTCATAATTTTCAGGTAATTTTTTTACTTGTTTACGAACAATAATTCTTTTTACTTTTGGTTTATAGTCTTTTCTAACATAGATTAATATTACTTTGTATAGAACTAAGAAGATAATCCAAATCATAAAGACTAAACTTGATAATTCAATCATCGCTAATGCACTTTTGTTTCCATATAGTGAAGATTGATCAAAGATATCTAGTTTATTTTTATTTATGGTTTCTAATAAAAGAGCCATAAAATAATTCATTATAATATAGATTGTAATATTTAGAAAGCGAATTGGTTTTGCAGTTTTATAACTAAAAATTGAGATCCATACGATGATATTCATTGCGATGATTGCAGCTAGATAGATTGCTACGTTAGGGAAGTATACTGCAATAAAGAAATGATTCATCATAAAGTTCATCATTTTTCCTAAAGAGGCATGGTAAGATGCAATTAAGATTGCAAGAATACAAATGGTCATAATGAAGTATAAAACTTTATTTCTAGTTTCATTTTTCTTGTTTGTAAATGCTAAAATGATACCGAAGACTAGTAAAACAATTAGAACAATCCAGTATTTTTTTGCAGATACGGATAATTTTACTAGTATTCCTAATTTATCTAGCAATGATAATTTGCTCATACCTTAACCCCCTTACTTTTTTATTCTGTTACGCTGACTCTTTCTGCTATATAGACTGTTTGTGTTGTAGAGTCATTGTTGGTACATGTGATTAATGTTAATGTTGTTTTTTCATAATCACGATAGATTGCTAACTTACCTATTTTTGGTTGGGTATAAATATTTACAATTTCATATTCATACTTCTTATCTTGGTAAGTTATATAGACTTTATCTCCTTTTCCTAATTGATATAAATCATTGAAAAAAGAGTTCCATCCTGTTCCGGAATGTCCGGCTATAATAAAGTTTCCTTTTTCTGTATCTGGATAATTCGATCCTTGTACCACTAAGATATTTTTATCCACATTATTTTCAGGTGAACGATAATCTAGAAAACCTTTGGTTAAATTTATTTTTGGTATTGATAAATATCCAATGTAATCGTTTCGGACTTCTCCTGTAAATTCGGTTGGTTTTAACTCATCTCTTTGTCCTTCTTCGTCTTCTACAATATTGACATTTAAGTTTTCTACTTCTTTCCCGTTGTAGAAAGTGCTTGCCATGTAGTCGAATGCTAAAACCTTTTGTTCTTGTACATAGTTATAAGAAAGAAAGAATCCCCCAACCAGTGTAATCAAGGCTCCTATAAAGGCTGTAACACTTGGAGAGATTCTTTTTCTATTATCTAACTTTTTGTCCATTCTTATATACAAATTTTAATCCGAACCCTGTCGTTACAATACCTAAAATAATCATAATGATAGATGGGATGGATGCTGTATCTGGAACATATACTTCTCTTGCATTTTCAAAGATGATTTGTTGTGATAGATGATCTTCATCAATTGTGAAAGTAATTACTTTGTCACTCTTAATATAACCATCTGGTGCACTTACTTCTTCTAATGTATAAGTTCCATATTCTATATCTGTAATAATTTCTGATGTATTTGTTGTTGTGAACTTGTAAACAATTTCCCCATTTTCATCTTTTATTACTAAGACTGCTCCTGGTAGAGCTTCTTGTGTTGCTTGATCTACTTTTGTAATATTTACTACTACTTCATTTGGCGTATTTTCAAACTCTACTTGAACATTTTTATTAGAATTGGTAATTCTAAATGTTTCTTTTTCTCTACTAATTGCATAACCATTTGGTGCACTTACTTCTTCTACGGTATATGTACCATTTGCTAAATTCTTAACAACATGAGCATTTGTTGTTGATGTCCATCTTGTAATTTCTCTTCCTGATGAATCTTTTAATACTAATACAGCACCTGCTAAAGGTTTTTTTGTATAAGAATCAATTTTTGTAATAGATACTTTTGATGCTTGTTCAATATGTAATGTTAAAGCAGATGTATGATTCTTTTTTGATTTTTCTAGTAAAACAACATTTTGCATTGTTTTATCTCTTGGTTGATATTCATTTGCTGAATACATCGTACTTGTTGTTGCTTTTGCTGTTACTTTAATCGATAATGATTCTGTTACTTTTGATGCTGGAACTTTAATTCTAAATGAATCATTTCCTGTAATCGTTGTTGATGTTGAATTAATATGATTATTGGCAACTTCAATTAATGTTCCTGAAGGTGCACCTGATAAAGATACTGTGTAACTTGTAATATTCTTATGTTCTGATAGATAAATACTATTTGAAACATAATAGTTACCTTCTAATTGTAAGTCTGTGTCTGCTGTTGTAATTTTAAATGAAGAATCAGAAATTCCATAAGAATCATTTTTATGAGCAATTCCTGCGTCTACTAGACTCTTAACATAATGTCTCATGTTATAAGAATCTGATCCAGATACTTTAAAGTAATCTCCTAAGTTTTGACTACCTGTTGTTTCATCTAGATACCACCAAATAGCAGTTTGTGTAATGTAGTAATCTTTGTCGGCATTCCCAGTAATTGATTTTTCTGGATAACCATTTTTTAAGATGTATACAATACCACCATTTACTGCTTTACTATTGGATACTAAATCAGCAACGATGTTTTGTGCTGTATTTCTATGCATATCAATACAGTATAGATATTGACCATCTGTGGTCATTTTATAACTAAAGGATACTCCAGCTATGTATTTTCCTGATTGTTTTCCAGGTCCTAAAGTTATTTGTTGTGCAGCTGCATCTACTTTAATAAATGAAGTAGCGATTACTGCGATTGCTGCTAAAACAGCTAAGATTTTTGTTGTTATTTTTCTTAATTTTTTCATTTATTAATCCCCCTCACTAAATGTGGCTATATTATAACATAAGTTTCCTTATTTTTCAACCCCTAGCGAACGTTTTCTTTTGTGCTTCGTTCTTAAATTCTTTTTTGTGTGATTATATCACCAAAAATATCATATATAGTAAATGTATTTTCTTCATAAATCATGTAAGATGGCTTGTTTTCTTGCTTTGGTAGTGATATAGAACCTGGGTTTATAAAGAGATTAGAGTTCTTTTCTTTGATAAAAGGTATATGATAATGTCCATATATTAAAATGGTATTTGGATAGTTCCAATTGTCTTCATGATAGAGATTCCCATGTGTGATGTAGAACTCTTTTTCGTCTACGGCAATGACTCCTAAGTCCTGTATGATAGGAAACTCGGATACATAACTATCTACTTCCGAATCACAATTTCCCTTTACACATATGATTTTTTCTTTCATTTCATTTAAAAAATTCACAACATACGGGACATCATATTCCTCTTTCATTGGATTTCTTGGTCCAATGTAGTAAAGGTCTCCTAAGATGACTAATTTATCACATTGTCTTTTCTCGAATTGTTCTTTTACTACTTGTAAATTCTCTTTGATTCCATGTATGTCAGAGATAAACATTATTTTCATTACATCACCTCACTCTTTTTAGTATAGCACAATTTTTCTTGTTTCATATAATACATTGTTAGGAGAGAATTATGAAAAAGAAAATTTTTATTTATGTGTTGTGTATTGCCATTATTTTTGTCGTTTCTATGGCTACTATTTTTGATTTTCGTCATGAAAATAAGGAGTTAGAGTCTATTACTGTAGCAGAGGTTGCTCATACTGTATTTTATGCTCCTATGTATGTTGCTTATGAGAAGGGTTATTTTGAAGAGGAAGGGTTAGAGGTAAAACTAATTCTTACAAGTGGTGCTGATAAAGTTGCTTCTGCTTTGCTTTCTAATGATGTAGAAATTGGGCTATCTGGTGCAGAGGCTACTATTTATGTTTATAATGGAGGAGAGAAAAATTATCTACAAACATTTACTCAATTAACGCAAAAAGATGGTACTTTCTTGGTCTCTAGAGAAAAGATTTCTCATTTTCAACTAGAAGATTTAAAAGGAAAAACCATTATTGGTGGAAGAGCAGCTGGTATGCCTGAAATGACTCTAGAATATGCTTTAAGGCAAAATGGTCTTGATCCAAGAGAAGATATGAATATTGATACTTCTATTGCTTTTGCTGCGATGAGTGGGTCTTTTATTGGAGGGTATGGAGACTTCGTTACGCTATTTGAGCCTACTGCCAGTACCGTAGAAAAAGAGGGATATGGACATGTTGTTGCGAGTGTTGGTGAACTTGGTGGAGTGGTTCCTTATACTTCCTTTTCAGCAAGAAAAGACTATATCAAAGAGCATCCAGATATTATTCGCAATTTCGATCAAGCCATTCAAAAAGGACTTCAGTATGTTGCAAAGCATACAGATGAAGAAGTTGCCAAAATGATTCTTCCACAGTTTCCCGATTCTAGTTTAGAAGAAGTTATCGCTGCTGTTAAAAGATATCGTTTGATTGAAGCATGGCCTAGTACCACTACTTTTACAGAAGAGTCTTTTAACCACTTACAAGATATTATGATTGAGTATGGTGAATTAGAGAAAAAAGTTCCTTATCAAAAATTATTTTATCGAATATCTTAAAAAGTTCTTTGAACTTTTTTCTTTTCCCAAATTTCTTTTTCTTTCATACATTATCATTAGGAGGGCATATGAAAAAAATATTAGAGATATCGAATATAAAAAAATATTATCATACCGAAAAAGAAGAGATTTTTGCCTTAAAGGATATATCTTTTTCTGTCAATGAAGGTGATTTTTTATCTATTGTTGGTCCTAGTGGATGTGGGAAAAGTACGATTCTTTCCATTCTTGCGGGAATGGAGAAGGAAAGTGATGGGTTTATTTCTTTATATAATGGATATAAGATCGCCTATATGTTACAAAATGACTCTTTATTACCTTTTCGTACTGTTTTTGAAAATTGTTGTATTGGTTTAGAAATACAAGGAAATCTTACTGATGAGGCAAAAGAGTATGTTTCTTCTTTATTAGATACTTATGGATTACATGATTTTAAGGATTTATACCCCTCTAGCCTTTCTGGTGGTATGAAGCAAAGGGTTGCTTTAATCCGTACCCTTGCGGTAAAACCTGATATCTTGCTTTTAGATGAAGCTATGTCTGCACTTGACTATCAAAGTAGACTTACTATTGGAGAAGATATCTATCATATCTTGAAGCAAGAAGGCAAGACTGCTATTATGGTTACTCATGATATTGGAGAAGCTATTAGTATGTCCGATAAAGTCCTTGTTTTTAGCAAGCGTCCTGCTGTTGTGAAAAAGATATATTCTATTCAACTAGAGAAAAAGAGAAGTCCTATTCTTAATCGAAGTGATTCTAAATTTTCTTATTACTTTGATCAGATTTGGAGGGATTTAAATGGAGAATTATAGTGTTGAACATACGTGTTTTTTGAAGAAGAAAAAAAGAGAAAGACATTGTGTCCTCTTCTTTCAAATTTTTCTTTTTCTAAGTTTTTTTGGTCTATGGGAAATTCTTGTTCATTTTCATGTACTCAATTCCTTTTTATATTCCAGTCCTTCTAAGATTCTAGAGACTCTTTTTCATTTACTGCTTCATGAAGATTTACTTTTACATATTGGGATTACTCTTTTAGAAATTTTTATTAGTTTTTTTCTTTCTCTTTTTTTAGGAGTACTCTTCTCTATTTTACTTTGGCGATTTTCTCTTTTTTCTAAAGTCATGGATCCTTTTCTTACTATTTTGAATTCTTTACCTAAAGTTGCCCTTGGTCCTTTAATTATTATTTGGTGTGGAGCAAATACGGGTTCGATTATTTTTATGAGTTTACTGATTAGTTTATTTATAACAATTCTTACTATTTATAATGGCTTTTTACAAGTAGATCCTAATCTTCTTACTATGGCACGGAGTTTTGGAGCTAGTAAATGGCAAGAATTTCGTTATGTTGTATTTCCTAGTAATTATCAAACGATTCTATCTACTCTTAAAGTTAATTTATCTATGAACTTTATCGGGGTTATTATGGGAGAGTTATTAGTTTCTAAAAAAGGGCTTGGATACCTTATTATGTATGGATCTCAGGTTTTTCATCTAGATTTAGTCATTTCTTGTATCTTTCTTTTGGGTATGATATCTTATATTCTTTATCTTTTGATTCAAAAAATAAAGTAGAGCAATCTACTTTATTTTTTCTTGATATCCGTCTTTTATAATCCATTTGTCGGTGGTTGCTAAAACACCTGGTAGTAAGAAGAGAATTAATAGGACAGAAGCAAAGGTTCCTTGTGAGATAGTTTCACATATTTTTGCAGCAATTGCAGAGGCATAACCTGCTACTACCAATGTTACAATCATTAATATCAATGAGGAACTTAAAATGGTATGTATGGATTTGTTATAAGCATTGATAATGGCTTCTTTTCTTCCCATCGTTTGTCTAGATTCTTTGTAATAAGAAGTATAGACAATGGCATAGTCTATTGTTGCTCCCATTAGTATTGCTTGTACAATTAATAAAGAAATGAAATAAACGGATCCTCCTGTTAAAGTAATGGCACTCATTGTTAGATAAACAGCAGTTTGTATGATTAAGACTAGGAATAGTGGGATTAAGAAATCTTTAAAGGTGAATGCTACTACTAAGAAGATAAATATCATGGTTAGAATGGTAATTTTATTTAATTCTTGATTAAATGTTTTACTCATTTCTACTGCCATAGGAGAGTTTCCTACAATATAGATTCCTTTCTTATTTCCTAAATCTTTTTTTAATTGATTGATAAAATTGTATGTTTCTTTATTTTCTGCTTTGTATTTGGTATTTAATACGACTCTTGAATATTTATCTGATACTAATAGACCTTTTGATTTGTTTATTGTTTCTTTTGATTCTTTTATTGTCTTTCTTCTCTCTTGATTTATAAAGTCATCCATTCTCTTATCTTTTAAAATGTCAGAATTTAGGTAAGATACAAATTCTTCTATGGTCATTTTCCAAGAATCATTATATTCTTTCTTACTTCCATAGTATAGATAGACAAGTTCTATTTCTGTTTTATCAATGTTTCCTTCCAGTTTGCTTAGTTCCTTATATAAATCTTTAGAAGTTTGTTTTTTATTCTTATTTTGCATGATTTCATAAATCGTTTCTAGTTTGTTCTTCTTTTCTTCTGAAAAATTTTTACTTAATTCGTTATTTGTCATAACTTCTTTTACTAGAAAGTCTACTTCTTCATATAAGGATAGATTTGTTGGATTCTTTGTTACTTGGTATAGACCAAATACTAAGTTGAGAGTTTCTTCCTCTACTCCTAATAAACTACTTAGTGTACTTGCGGATAATTTCTCTTCTGCTATTGTTTTTTGCATGACTTCTTTTACAAGCATTAATTTGGATAACTTTTCTTTAGAAATTCTGCCTTTTAAATTTTCATTGTCTTGATTATTTATGATGAAGCTTGCAAAAGCATTTGGAGTCATTTTCTTGTCTTCAACCATATAGTCATAGACTCCATAGATTTGTTTTGTCTTCTCTTTCTCCATTCCTAAGATGATTGCTGTCTCTTGATAGGAAAGAGGATTGTTGCGATTTATGATTCCTTGGTAAGCTAGAGATAATTGGTTGGATGGTAGATTTGATAATTGTTCTTTTAATAATGCATTTTCTTTATTTTCATATAAGAAGATGATGATTTCTTGTAGAGAGAATGCATTCTCATTTCCTTTTTCTTTTTCACCATATACAACACTTGCCATAATAGGATCTATTGATAATGCTTCAGCAAGTTCTCTACTTGTATATCTTGTTTCAAAATTATTCATGATAAAGTTTGCTTTTAGGAGAGTCTCTAAATCTTTTGGACATTCTCTTTGAAGAGTACTTACTAATTCTTGATTCTCTAATATTTCTACTATCCACTGTTGTGGAGTTTTGCTTGTATCTAACGCTACTCCTTTTTCGTGGATGATTTCTATGGCATCAGGACTTATGGTGGAGTTAAAGAACATAGGAGACATGATTGCCATTTGATAGAAGTATTTTAATTGTCCAATACTATTTAATTCTTTTTTCATCTCTTTTGTAAAATATCTTTCATATTGTGGAGTATCTGCTAATGTCAATGCTTCTTCTGCAAACTCTACTATTGTTAATGTGTCTTCTCCTCTATACCCTGCATAAACTTTATACAATAGATTTATGGTCTCTTCCTCTACTTCCAAATGGAATTCTTTTAGCGTATTTGTCATTTCTGTACTGGTCTCTTTTTGTACTACTTCATCACTCGTTAATTTTAATAATAATGGAAGCAATGCTTTTTCTTCTTCACCAAAATAAGATGAAAACTGTGGATCCTCAGATAATGAACTTGCGAATGTCGCGAAGTCTTTTAATGTCATCGTGGTTGTACTTTCTTTTGTTGTATCATATAGTAAAAATAATTCTTCTACTAGATTTTCATCCACTCCAAATAAGTTTGATAATTCTTTTGGAGTCATTTGTTTTTCTATTATGTCTTTTTCTGTAAAGGGTTCTAATTGGGTTAGTTGTTCTATTGTTTTCTGATCTAATTGATTAGAATACGTTTTGTTATTTCTTATTTCTTTTAACATAAAGTCTATAAACTCGTTTAAAGTCATGGTAGTTTCCTTATTCTTACTGTGATAGAGAATCAGAATAGATTCTGCTTCTTCCTCCGTTATTCCTAAAATACTAGCAATATCTTCTTTTGATCTTTTCTTATTTATTAAGTCCTCTTCTGTGAAATTTTCTAAGCGATCTATATTTTCTTTTGTTTCATTGTCTAATTTCTTTTCTAGTTCTTTATTTGTTTCAATATCACTCTTTATAAAGGAGATGAATTCTTCTAGAGTCATTTCATTCTTTTCTTCTTGATTATAGTACTTATAGTAGATTGTTTTTATGAGATAGTCTTCTATATCTACTTCTTGTCCTAAATCTTTTAATTTGTTCTTTAATTCATCATGGGCAAGTTTTTCATTGATTGTGTTGGAATAACATAATACTTGGTCTATTTTTTCGTCTTGTTCTAACTTTTGACAATAATTTTTTATGATTTCTTCATACTGATTTTCGTATACGATTGCGACTTGGTTCGTTGCAGGAAAGACTTTTCCTACTTCATCTTGTTCTGAACCAGTATATAAAATACCAATATTTCCTTTTGTTAAGTAGGATCCTATAAACATCAAAATAATTAAGATTGCTTGAAGATATCTTGTTTTATAAATAAAGCTTCCTAATTTAGTTAAATTGAAATTTAAGGATTTCTTTTTTGTTTTGGCTATTAAATCATCAAATATTAACAGAAGAGCTGGTAGACAGAAAAAGATAGAGATTAGGCTTAGAAGAACACCTTTTGCTAAAACAAAACCCAAGTCTTTTCCAATGGTAAAACTCATAAATACTAGAGCTAATAGACCTACAATTGTTGTTACAGAACTACTAGAGATTGCTTTGAAAGAATGATATAGGGCTTCTTTCATTGCCTTCTTTTTGTCTTTTTGTTTTTCTTTTTCTTGTTTGTAACGATTAGATAACATAATTGAATAATCCATAGATAGTGCTAACTGTAAGATTGCTGTTATGGAGTCTGTTATCGATGAGACACTTGGGAAGATAATATTCGTTCCTTTATTGATAAAGACTGCAATTCCAATTGAGAGTAAATATAACCATGGTTCTATGTAAGAGTCACTTAGTATGATTAAAATTACCATCGCACAAGCAATTGCTAAAATAACAATCCATAATTGTAAGATTGGTTTATTTTCTTCATAAATCGTTCCATTCATTTCGACTTTTTTAAAATTCTTTTT
>CANRPY010000029.1 GCA_947632595.1 uncultured Bacilli bacterium
ACAATCCATAATTGTAAGATTGGTTTATTTTCTTCATAAATCGTTCCATTCATTTCGACTTTTTTAAAATTCTTTTTTACTGTTTCATAGACATTGGTTGCTGTTTTAGAATCTGCATAGTCATCTACTGTTAGAATGTATAAAGAAGCATTCTTTTTATTGTATTCTTCTGTATCTTCATATTCAACAGAAGTTACTCCTTCTATTTTTTCTAACTTTTTTACGGCTTCTTGTTTTTCTTTTTTGGATAAATCTTTTAGCATGACATTTAATGTTGAAGTATCTTGTTCTAAGAATTCTTCATCCATAATATCTTTTCCTATTTTTGTCTCCGATGACTTTGGTAAATACTTCATGATATCATCATTGATGGTTACTTTGGTTGATAAAAATAAACAAAGTCCTGAAAGTAATATAAAAATGATTAAAAAGAAATATCTTTTTTCTACTATAAAATCTGTTATTTTCTTAAGCATGTTATCCTTCCTTTCCAAAGATTGCTAATTTATTATATTCTAGTCTTTTTTATTTAGAAAGATTAATTTTTAAAAAAGTGTCTAAATTTAGACAGTTTTCTTAATATTGTTTATTTTAAATTGAAAAAGTGCTATAATATGGTTAGTTTTTTAGGAAGGAATGGGGTTATGAAAGTACAATGTCTAAATTCATCTGCTTTGAAAACTAGGAATTTAATTAAGAAGACTTTTGCAGAACTGATTCATGAGAAGAAAGTTCTTAGTAAAGTTAGTGTTTCTGAACTCGTTAGAAGAGCCTCTATTACTAGGAGCACTTTTTATACACATTATGATAATATTTATCAGGTTGTAGAAGAATATAAAATGCAGACGATTGAATTACTTTGTAATGAAGAATTAAAGTTATATTCTATAGAAGATATTCTTCATTATTTTGATACTATTTTTGCTTGCTTAAAAGAAAATGAAGAGACTTATCATTTATTACTTACTTCGAATGATTCTTTATTGTTTTTAGATTCTTTAAAAAAGATAGCAGGAGAAAAAATATGGGATGTTTTAAAAGATACCTTAAATGATCCTCTTGATCAACTTTCTTTTGCTTTGTTTATGGATGGAATTATTGTACAAATTATTAATTATTATCGTGGAGAAAGCAAGTTTACTCTTGATCAAATATTAACGCAAACTAAGAAGTGTTTTTGCAAACTGTTTACATAAAAAAGGAGGATTAATATCCTCCATCTATTTTAATAATTTCTCCATTAATGTATGAAGATTTGTCACTTGCTAAAAAGGTTACCAGATGAGCAATCTCTTCTGGTTCTGCAAATCTTTCTAAATAGATTTTACTAGTTTCTTCTTTTACAAGATCTTCTGGTAAATCTTTATTCATATCGGTATTTACCCAACCTGGTGCTATTGCATTTACTAAGACATAAGGAGCATACTCTAAAGCAAAATTATGGGTTAGAGATATGACTGCAGCTTTGGATGCATCATAATCTATACTTGTTGGGAAAAAGGCATTGATACCATTTGTTGAGGAAATATTAATAATTTTTCCTCTTTTCTTTTGATACATCATTCTTCCTATATATTTACTCATTAAATACGTAGAAGTCACATTATTTCGAATGGTTTCATTAAATGTTTCTGTTTCTCTATCCTCTAGTTCCATATCATAGACAATTGCTGCGTTGTTTACTAATACATCTACTTGTGGAAATTCTTTTTGGACTTGGTCTATTAGAAGATTTACTTCCTCTTCTTTGGAAACATCTGCCATGATACCAACTACTTTATTTCCGTATCTTTCTTTGATTTCTTTTACTGTCGTATCTACTTCTTCTTTTCCTTCTCGGTCATTGATTACAATATCGTAACCATTTTCTGCTAATTCCATCGCAATTGCTTTTCCGATTCCTCTTCTTGAACCTGTAATGATTGCTACTTTATTCATTTTATCACCTATCTTTCATTAATTCTTCATGAAGTAATTTTACTAAATTTATGATTTCCCTTTCATAGATTTTTTTAGATTCTTCAAAATATAAAATCTCATCTTTTAACTTGAGAAGATTCTCTAATATGGAATCTAGTCGTTGTTTCTTTTCTATACAGATTCTCCATCTTTTTCTTCCAAGCCAAGCTAATTTATCCGCATCTCTTATGATTTTACCTTCTATTGTTGTAGGGTTTGTCATCCAATTATGATCTTTGATTGCCAAAATACATTTATCAATTATTTCTTTTGGGTACCCATTTTTCTCGAATTCTTCTTTTAGCATTTCTGCGGATTTCTTCTCATGATTTTCTCTTCCATAAAGTCTTCCTACATCATGCCAATAAGCACTCAGTAAACATACTTCGGGATCACTCTTTTCCGGTATCGTATTTAGCAATTTTTTTGTGTAGAACACGACATCTTTTAGATGATTTTCATCGTGCTCATAATCTTTGATTTCCGACATATAAGAGACTGCTTTTGCGATTACTTTTTTGTGTTTTTCTTCGATTTCTTCTAACATCTTATTCTCCTACTATTTTTTCATGTATCTTTTTTTAATAAAGTCTACTAAGTCTTCTGCTGCGTTTTCATGAATCACATTTCTTTGACTTTCTAGCATTTCTTCTCTTACTTCTTCTTGTTCTAGTAGTCTTTTTGTATTTTCGATGATTTCTTCTTTCGTGTTACATACAATACTTAATTTATTTTTTTCAAAAAAACTTGCATTATGGTTTTCTACTCCTGGTATTGGCATAATATGAATCATTGGTTTGTTTAAGACTGCTACTTCTGTGCTTGTCAGACCTCCTGGCTTTGTTAGAACGACATCACAGGACTTCATATATTCATTCATATTATTAATAAACCCTAGTGCTATTATTTTAGGATTCTTTAAATTTTCTAGAGATTTTTTTAACTTTTCATTACTTCCACATACAACAATTATTTGCGCATCTATCTTTTCAGAGAGACTTTTTACAATTTCTTTTATTTTACCAAAGCCCATGCTTCCCGATGTTACTAATATGTTGGGTATTTTCTTTTGAAGCTCTAAGGTTACTTTCTTTTTTCTAAATGAGGTTGCAACTGGGATTCCTAGTGGAAGAAGTACTTTCTCATCAATCCCTTTCTCCGTAAATTCTTTTTTTAGAGATTCATGAGGAATTACAAAATAATCGGGTTTTGTTTCATTCCAAAAAGGAATATTGGTATAGTCTGTAGCGACATTGATTAGGGGAATTTCAGGATGCGTTTTTTTAATATATGTTATTGCCATTGCAGGAAAAAGGTGGGAACAAATTACTAAATCATAGTGATTTTCAGTTATGAACTCTAGAAGTTTATTTTTTGATAGTTTATTTAATTCATATACGGGGCTTGTTAATCCTACCTTATTATAAGTTTCCCCAAGTTTATAGACTTCTTTAAATATTTTTCCACTACCACTTGTGGATTTTAAATAGATTTTTTCTACTTTATTTGATATTTTTTTGCCTAAGATACTGAAATAATCCACAAAGTCGCATTCTATTTCATTTGCATTTAATTCCTCTTTGATATATTTTCCACAGGAATTGTGACCTCCTCCTGTACTACAAGATAACACTAATACTTTCATCTACTCACTCCAACTATTATTAAACATGTTATATAAATAATCTTTGTTAAAGGTTTTGTCTAAAAATCTTTCATAGAAATTTCTTGGTTCTACTCCCTTTTCCCATTCTTTTGCTCTTATTACTGCACTTATTGTTAAGGCGGTATCTAATAATAGAAAAATGGAGATGGCAATTACTAATTTTTTCTCTATTTTTTTAGGAATTTTATCTAATATTTTTTCAATTATAGGATAAATATATTTTATCCATAGAATTCCAAGGAGTCCCCAAAGGCATGACATGAAGAAGCAAATTCGACCATTTATATTTAGAAATCTTCCTGTGTAGTCCCATGCAGAAAAACCAAGAACTAACTCCATTCCCCAACTCATAATATATTCTAGAATAGATCCGATTACAAAACTAATTAAAAAAATGGCTACTTTCCCTTTGTCTTTAAAGCGATAAAGTAAAAAAGTAAGAGCACAGGCACAGATTCCATAACAAACATTAAAGGGTCCAATTACTAAGGCAGAATGATTGATTAATTTATGATACAAAAGAAGACTATATAATCCTTCTAAGAACCAGCCTACTACACAGCCAAATATAAATAGCCAAAACATTTTATAAAAAGTAACTTTTTGTTTTTGTTCCCTACTCTTCATATTCCTAACTCCTATATTCTATCTTATTACTAAATGACTTTTTAGACAATAGATATCCTTTTGTTCCAAAAGAAAAGGAGGTGATTTCCTCCTTTGTTTGACATTTCTTATCCTAGATTTGTTGGGATATTGGAACTATTTTGTACTGGTTCTGTTGGAACTGTTGTTGGAGGTACTGGTGTAGGTTGTACTGGTGTTGTCACTGGTGATGGTTCCATGCTTGGTGCTATTGTTCCATTATTTGCCACTGGTGTAATTGGTGATGGTTGTGGTTGTTGTGGCATATTCATATTCATCTCTGGTATTGGAGAAGTTGGTTGTGCTGGTGCTGTCATAGGTTGAACATTTTTCTTTTTCTTCTTTGAGCAAACAACAATAATTACAATTAGTATTACTAAGAAGCCAACTCCTGCTCCTACCGCAAGATAAATATTTGTCATATTGTATAATTCAAATTGGAATTCAAGCGTTTCTGTTTTATCAGATGCTAAAGACCATGATAAAGATTTATTATCGTCACTTGTTTTGGTTGCATTATTACTTAAAGCAGGATATGGAAGTGTTACATTAAAGCTTAAATCCATACTTTCTTGTAGTGTTTGTGCAAGTTGTTCATAATCCATGTCGTCTGATGAATCTGCTGTATCTTCTCCAAAGATAGAGGTATCATCACTTTCTTCCTCTGTTGTAAGTCCTGTCTCATCATCTGTAGTGATTTCCATCTCATCATCTAGTGAGAATCCCTCATCATCACTTTCTTCTTCTGCGTCTTCCATAGCAGAAGTATCCATTCCACTATCAGATGCACTAAAATCAAAGTTTGCTGTGTAAGTATTTTTTATAAATCCTTTTTTTACTTTGAATAATTTATCATCTTTTTCTTCTTCTAGAATACCAGATAAACTAAAGTTTTTATTTTCTGTAGAACTTACCGTATCAATATTTTTGATATTTCTTACTAGCTTGTATCCTTTTAGAGAATCTTCTGAATAGTCAGATACTTTATAGCCACTTTCTTCTAATTCTTTTTTATCTTCCTCTGATAAGTTAATAGCATCTTCTCCTAAATATGTTGTATTTACAGCATAAATAATAGAAAAATCCATAGACTTATCTTTTTTAATGTCCATGTTGGCATTAAATTTTACACAACCAGCCAATAGCATAATCATGATTGCTAGAACAATACTTTTTCCTATATTCTTTTTCATATGATTCCTTTTTCATCCTTTCTCTTACCTATTTTATTATCTTCATTATATCATAATTTTTTCTATGTAAATATTTATTTTTGAAAAAGAAAAACTGACGAAATTGTCAGTTTTCTCTATCCTAACCATGCTCTTATTTTTTCTTTTGCGTCTTGGACGGTAGAACCTTTTATCGCAATGGCATCTACTACGGCAGCGTTTTTACAAACTTCTTGAATTTGATTTGGAATTTTTGCAAGACCTGACCCTTCATGGGTCACAAATGGTTTTATTACTTTTCCGGCATAATCTTTTGATTGTACTGCCGTTACTAATTCTTGTGGCATAAGATCCCAATAAACAGGAGAGCCTAGGTAGATGGTATCATAAGAAGAAAGATCTCCTAATTCTTGTTTAATTGGAGCTTGTTTTGTTGTCTGTCTATCTTTTGCTTCTTTTAGACAAGTTTCATAGTCTTTTGCATAAGGAACTGCTGGTTCTATTTTTACCATATTTGCTCCCGTAAACTCTTGAATATATTCTGCAAGAACTTCGGTATTTCCTTTTTCTTGATATCCTACTGTATAATTTTCATCTGCTCTACTGAAATAAATAATAATAGATTTTTCACGATTCATTTACATTTTCCTTTCTTTTTAAAAGGGGATTTATTCCCCTCTTTTATTTTATTATTATTTCTTTTGTTTATGTTTTCTTTATGCATTTTGCATACGAATTTGTTGTCCTTCTATTAATTCATAATTTACTAATTCTTTGGCATCTAAGTCTTCTTTGTACATGTCTACTCCTGTAATTTGACTATTTTCATATGTTGTATAATAGTAAATTCCTTTGTCTAGGTTACAACAAGAACTATAAATGGTAATTTCATATTTTCCTTCTCCCATATGAACACATCCTCTTTGTTGGTAAACAGAAGATAAAATATGGAAAAATTGACTAATACTTTCTGACTCTGAGTCTCCTGATAGCGAATTCATTTTGGTAAATGTTGCTTTTACAAAGCGAGAAGCAGAAGATAGATCTCCTGGAAGTCCCATTGCTCCCATACCTCTACTATACATTTCTAAGTCTAGATTTTTAGCGAAACGATTTTCTGAAGACTCTGTTGTTAAATTTCGATAATTATTTAAATTAAACATTTGGATATCAAAGGTAGGATTATTCGTCATAATTCCTACTGGATTATCATATACTTTTAGTCCTTCTTTTACACTCTCTACGGTAATGGATTTTTCTTTATCAGAAATGATCCAATGTAGGGGAGATGCAGGTAAGGCATCACTATAATTTATCTTAGCAAGATTTACATTTTCTAATTTCTTTTTGGCATCTTCTACTGTCTCACATTGAGATAAAATGTATGGAATAAATTCAAATGGGGCTACATTCTCTTTTCCTTCTACTACTTCTTTATAATCTGCATTTCCAGGAAAGTTTAGTCCTGCCATTCCTAATCCTTTTTCATTAATCGCATCGTAATATAGTGGATAGTTGTCCATTACATAAGCCATTCCTATCATGGCATAATGAGTTTTCTTTCCCTCTACTTTTCGAAATTGAAATTCATAGTTTCTTGGTGTTATTGTAACAGTTTCTTGATAGGAATATTCTAAATCAAGGTTCCTTCCAAAATAATGATCTTTTGTATAATATGTTGCAGCTGTACACATATTCTTTCCTCCATTCTTTCTTTATGAATTCATTATATCACGAAAAAGAACATATTTTTCATATGCTCTTCTTTTTATTTTTGATCTTTTTTCTCTTGTTTCTTTTCTTTCTTTTCTGCTTTCTTTTCTTTTGTTTTTTCTACTTGATTTTCTACTGTAGTCTCAACTTTTTTTGCTTTCTTTTCTACTTTTTCTACTGCATCATTAATACGCTTTTGAATTTGTAATAAAAGTTCTTTTGATGTTTTGGTATTTGGGAATGCTTTTACTAAACGTTTTTGTAAGAAACCTTTTCGTACAAAGGCACTTCTTACTTTCTTCGTAATTTCTTCTGTTTGATCTTTTTCTGCTTTTTGAATTCCATGTTTGAAACTATTAATAATGTTGTATGAGATGATGTTATCGGTTATATAAATTACTAATAGGATTGCTGCTATAACATATAAAACGATGGTTGGAATATGGGATAGTAATGAGATTACTAATGGATTTATAAGATATATCATAAAACAACCTAATAATCCAAATGGAATCATTGTTTCTAAGCAAATTCTACCATTAATGTTATATTTTTTTTCACTGTAATCCCACCATCTTGCATGGAACAATTTTTCCATAAAATAACTTGTTAAATATTCTAGAATGGAACATATTACAATGGACATTATAAATAAGGTAAATGGTGTAGATCGGTACTTGTCTAGTAATAAAATAATTAATAAACATCCATATCCATAGATAGGACAATATGGTCCAATTAAGAAACCTCGGTTAACAAACTTTTTTTTGTTTACTAAAGTAAGTCCCACTTCCATTGACCATCCTAGAAAAGAATAAAATATAAATAAAAGAAAATAAATTGCTACTTTTTCCATTTCATACCTCTATTCCGATTTTCTAATTCATTTTATGTTTTCCAATCTCTTTATATGAAAATCTAATGCTTTCTTGAACTTATTTTATCACTTTTAGCCATTTTTGAAAAGTTAGCCTCTTTTTATCCTTTGATGATTTCTTCTAATTCACTTTTTGATCGTAATCCAACCACTGTATTTTTTAATTCTCCTGATTCAAAAATTAATAAGGTTGGGATTGACATAATTGAATATTTCATTGCAGTTTCTTCGTTATCATCTATGTTTAGTTTGCAGAAGGAAATGTCTGAATATTGTTTTGCTAAAGCCTCTATAACTGGAGATAACATTCTACATGGTCCACACCAATCGGCATAGCAATCAACTACTACTTTTTGTCCTTTTTCGATTTTTTCTGCAATGGTTTGATCTGTTATTTCTTCTACCATTTATGATTTCCCCTTTCGTACTTTACTTTATACAATCCCTATTTAAAAGTCAATGTTTTCTCACAAAAAAAGTAGGGGTCTCCTACTTTCTATCTATTACAAATTATCACGCGCATTGATTAAACAATCATTTTTGTCTACTTTATTTTTGTCTTTAAACGTACATATAGACGCCGGGTAAATTATCGTATGCATTAAATGCCTCGCCATAGAAGTCAAATACGTTTCCGAAACCAGAAAAATCAATATCAAATTGCGAAGCTTCATTTAACGTTAGGTTATACATTGTATGTTGATATGTCATAAAGATCATACCGCTACCCTCAAACATGAAGGATTGGTCGATAATGGTGTTTTCATTCGTTTCTTCTGGTAGTTTAAAAATTGCACCAAAACCATCATCTTGATATCTTACAAGTTCTGGATCATATGCTCCTTGACCTGTGGAAATTGTAGTTACAGGGTCCGTTAATCTTGTTGGACCATCAATAAAGGCTCCCATAGCATCGTAGCTTTTAACCGCTGGTTCCACTAACCACTTAAGAACCGCAACAACTCTGCAGAAAAATGGTGTACAATATTTTCCCATGGATAATGATTTCGCTGTTGTTTCAATAAATAAGTTATCATCGTTCTGAGCTGTCATGATTCCATCATTCTTGTCTTTTAAGCACATTTTTACTACATTCATTTTTAAAGAGTCTCTATCTTTTCCTTTTATTTCATTCAGCATTTCTTCCGTTACTTTTTCTTGGTAGCCATCATACGCTAAATCTGTATAAAAGTCATACTCTTCTTTTGTGAATGCTACTCCACTACTATTTGTATAGTATATTTCTTCGGCAAAAACGTTTTTTCCAAAAAAAGATATTACGACAAGTAGTAAGAGTAATCCGTACTTCTTCATTTTCTTTTTCATCCCTCCTTTCTATTTTCATTCTAAAATAATTTGTCAAAAATTGGTAGCAAGTGTTACTTGCCTTTCTTCTATTTCTTTATATATCAACGATAAATAATGATTCATTTTTTCAACAATTTGTTTATCATTTTCATTTAAATCGTATAAATTAATCTTTTCCGAATTCTTAATAATATAATTTTCATACTTTATATATCTAACTTCATAACCTTCTGTATTTTTATATGTATATTGTTCAATTATATTATTATTGATAATCATAATTTCTATTACCTCATATACTTCACTAATTGAAACGTAGCTCCCATCTTCATGAGTAAATTCTATTTTGTAGGATCCATTCTCATTGACTCCATATGTTCTAATCAGGTTTATGATTTCTTCATAATTTATTTCTGGTACTGTGGTTTTTTCTTCTTCTTTTGGTTCTTCTTCAATTGGTTCTATTTTATCTTCTGCTTTTGGTGGTTCTTCTTCCGGTTGAGTTTCAGGATTTATCTTATCTTCTATTATATATGGTGTATGATAGGTTTCCTTGTCATTTTTTGTGATTTCTTTATTTCTTATTTTTACATTTTGCTTATACGTTTTATCCTTCATTTCAGTTAATAGTTTTAATTGTTCTTCTTGCTCTTTTCTTCTTTTTTCTATTCTTATAACTTTACTTTGCTCTAAGATAGATGAAAAATCATTTTGATATAATTCTTTTAAACTTATCTTTAATGTTTCTTTCTTTGAATCATCGTATTGTATTTCTACATATATCTTATCTTTTATTTTGTTAAATTTCGTTTTTGATAATTCATGATATCCAAGATTTGCTTCGAAAAATTGACTATTTAAATCACTTTGATATATTGTTATTTTCTTCTTTCCCTGTAGATAATAAAGTTTCATTTTCTTTAACTGAATTTCATCTTTATCTACCAATATATCACCGAGTTTAAAATAAGATTCTCCGGCAGCACTTATAACAATTCCATCTCTTATTTTGAAGTTATTTGATCTACCTGATATCTTATATACTTGGATGGAGTTATAGTTATTGATGAAGTAGATTGATAAGATACTTAAAACTAATAATATTATGATAAAAAGAAAAGAAATCATTAATTTTTTGATTTTTAATGATTTTTTATTATTTTCATTTACAAGTTCTAAAGTTGCTTTTTCTATTGTTTCTGCTCCTAGAATTTCATTAATAGTTACGGAAAAGATTTCACTTAATTTCAGTAACATTTCTGAGTCAGGAATTGTTTTCCCATTTTCCCAACTACTAACTGCTTGTCTTGTAACATGTACTTTATCTCCTAAATCTGATTGGGTCAGATTTAATTTTTCTCTTTGTTCTTTGATATATTTGCCTATTTTATCGATGTCCATTTTATCACCTATTCTTAATGATAACTTGAATCCCTCCTTTTTTTAATGAAAAAATTACAATTTCCTATTCTATTTCCCCTAGTCAAAAAAAATAAGAACTATCTGTTCTTATTTTCTTTTCTTGATATCTCTCTTTTATAGTCATCGTAGTTACCAACATAACTTACTATTTTTTTATCTTCTATCATTAAGATTCTGGTTGCGACTTTATTAATAAAATAACGATCATGAGATACTATGATAATTGTCCCTTGATATTCTTTTAAAGCTTCTTCTAATATTTCTTTTGTTGTGATATCTATATGATTGGTTGGCTCATCTAGGATTAATAGATTTCTATCTTGTTGCATTAAACAAAAAAGTTTTAGACGCAATCGTTCTCCTCCGGATAATTGATCTAATCTTGTATGGATTCCTTCTGCATAAAATAAAAATTTTACTAGAGCACTTCTTAAATGTTCTTCATACCCAATAAAATATTTTCTTGCTTCTTGGATTACGGTTTCTTTTTCATTTTCAAAGGTAATTTCTTGAGGAATGTATCCTATTTTTATATTGGATCCTATCTTGATTTCTGGGTTTCCTTTTATGATTTCTTTGATTAAGGTGGATTTTCCTGTACCATTTTTTCCCATAATACATACTTTTTCTTGGTAGTGAATTTCACACTTTGTATTTTTCAATAGGACTTTGTCCCCAATTTGTAGAGAGAAGTGATTCCATGATATGACGTCATTTCCACTTCTTTGATCGACTTTGAAG
The DNA here is from genome assembly GCA_947632595.1 of uncultured Bacilli bacterium. GTDB lineage: Bacteria > Bacillota_I > Bacilli_A > RF39 > UBA660 > UBA3789. The sequence goes on from CANRPY010000029.1 coordinate 11,504, forward strand.
CTTAAGTTTGATAATTCGTTATTTTTTGGTTTTTCTAATACGTCTATTTTTTCTAATCGTTTTTCGATACTGGCTGCTCTTTTGAAGAATTTTTCTCCACAAGGATAAGCAAGACGACCATATTCTTTTAGTCTTTTAATCGATGCTTTCATTGCCTCTATTTGTTTTTGTTGATTTTTATATTCATTAAATTCTCTTGTAATTCTCTCTTCATTTTCTTTTAAATAGTATGAGTAGTTTCCATGAAATACTTCTTCTTCCCCATTATCTATTAGTATTGTTTTTGTTGCGACTTTATCTAAAAAATAACGGTCATGTGAGACAATAATAATTGTTTTATTCACATTTTCTAAATAATTTTCTAACCATTCTAACATATTGATATCTAGGTGGTTTGTTGGTTCATCTAAAAGTAAGATATCAGGATTTTGAAGTAAGATACTAATTAAGTTTACTATTGTCTTTTCTCCTCCTGATAGAGAAGAGTAATTTTTATCTAATAGTTGTTCTAGGTGAAAAGCAGCTACTAATTTCTCAATCTTTGATTCTACTTCATAGCCTCCTAAGTGTTGGAATTCTTCTTGTAATCTTGTATATCTTACAATTGTTTTTTCTAGGTCGATTGCTTCATATAATTTTTTTTCTTCTTTTTCCATTCTTTCTTTTAATTCATTGATTTCTTGGAAGGAAGAATGGATGATTTCTTTTACTTTCTGTCCTTGCAATTCTTCTCTTGGGTATTGTTCTAGAACTCCTATTTTTGCATTCTTTCTTGTGAAGACTTCTCCTGTTGTTGAACTTTCTTCTTTTGCAATTAGTCGTAGAATCGTTGTTTTGCCACAACCATTTGGACCAATTAAGGCTACTTTTTCATTTGTCTTTACTTCTATATTTACATTTCTTAATACTTGTTTATTTCCAAAGTTTTTGGATACTTTATTTAATACAATTTCTAACATATTTACACATCCTTTTTCCCAAATAAAAACCTATACATCTGTATAGGTTTTCATACAGATGTAGGCACGACAAAAACTCACACCTACATCTTTCTTTTTAAAAAGATGCGGTGTGATTATTCTACATATGCGATTACTTTATCTGTATACATAATCATCACTCCTGTTTTTCATTATACTCATGTTTCTTATTTTGTCAACCCTTGTATGTTTACAGCTACTCTTGTTCTTCTGTTTCTGGTTGGTTTACAATGTCACTAATTTTCTTGTTTTGTAGAAGTTCTTCTTTCTTTGTTAGAAAAGTACTTATTTCCTTCATAATCTCATTACATTGTTCTTGCACGTTAGAATCTTTTACATTTTTCATGGTAACTATTTGACAAGTATAATTGTCTTTACTGTTTCCTTCTAAGATGAGATGAGCGCTTTTGTAGGTTACTTCGTAATTAAAGTTTACGTCTCCTGTACGTAAATCGGATGTTATATTTAATGTTTTATTGACTTCTTGTTGGTAATCTAGTTTTAATTCAATAAATTGATAAGACTTCTTTGATACATAATATTCTTGGTAAGAGGAGTCTTTGTTGTTACTGATATCTTGGTAGTAGTCATCTAGAGTATTGTTTGTTAATACTTTTTTATAAAAGGCTTCTTCTTCCGTTGTTTCATAGCCTTCGTCATCAAATGTTTTTTCTTCGGATGTTTGTCTCATTCCTAGAAATAGTAGGATGGAAATGATAAAAGCGGTTATGATAGCGATTACTATTGGCATATTATTTTGTTTTTTTCTCTTCTTCATATTTCCTCCTTACATTACTTCTTTTACATGTTTAAATAGACCATTGGCAATTGTAATTACATCTCCTGGCCAATTACTACATCCTGGGCAATAACTTTTTACAACTCCTGCTGGTGTTGGTCCATTATAGTAGGCTCCTCCTGGTGTTAAATAATTATTATGAAGCATTTTTGCGTGATAATCTATAAATTCATTTACGGAACTAAAATAAGCAAAGCCTCCACCACTATTTTTTCCACAACCATTTGATGGGTGTGCACTTGTTTCTCGTACTCCTCCTAGATTGTTACAGTTTCTTGAGATTGCTGAAGTCACCCATCCTGATTCTAATGCTTCTACTCCTAATAGAAAGAAGACATTTACTTGATATTTTTGTTCTGCAGTGATTAATGCACTTGCATAAGGAATAAAGTTTTTTGCATTTCCTCCTGCCTTATTTAAGACTTCTATTAATTGGGATGATGTTAAATTACTTATTTTTGTTACATTGGTTGGATCCCAAACAACATCCCCTACCTGTTGTGCTGTTCCTTCTATTGCTCCTTCTGTCGTTTTCTTTTTCTCTCCCTTTTGAAAATCATAGGGATCTGTATACATTTTCTTCCTTTTATCTCCATATATATCTATGTATCCTCCTGATGTTGTATAACTTTTGGCATTGTTCCAGCAGTCACTTACTGTGAATGTATCATCTAGGGCATACATCGCAGTATTTACGATGGTTGGAATTAAAAAGATAACAACCGCTGCAATCATGGAATTTCTAAGACTAGGCATTCCTTTTTTGTCATCTGGATTTTTTATTAATCTTATCAAATTTACTGCTGTCATGATGATTAATAAAATCGGTGCAATGATTCCTATCAAATTCATAATATTTTTTGTTACACCGAGTACTGCTGCTAAAACGGGAGATGAACATTCATTTTGCATACTACTACACCTCATTATGAATATATCATATTCTATTTCTTTTTTCCAATTTCTCTAAAATAAAAAATGTAATTTCTTACATTTCTATTCTTCTGTTGCTCTTTTGATTCCTCTCTCATACTGAGAAGGATCTACAGTAACTTTTTGTTTTTTTCCTTTTCCATTTGGATCTACATAAGTTCCTCCTCCTGGATTATAGGTTGCGTTGTTCCAACAATCACTTATGGTAAAAGAATCATCTAATACGTACATTACTGCGTTTACAATTACTGGAATCATAAAAATTACTACTAATGCAATCACAGAATTTTTTATTCTTGGTAATCCCTTCTTGTCATCTGGTTTTGTTGCTAAACGGATAAAATTTACCGCTAACATTATAATTAACAAGATTGGGGCAATGATTTCTATTAAATTTAGAATATTTTTTACAATGGCTAAAACACTAGCTAATCCTGGATCTGCACAGGTTGTTTGAGATACTAAAAAATTCACTTTATCTCACCTCTTTTTGTATCATATCATAAATTTTACTTTTTAACTAGTTAGTTTCATTATGTTTCTTTCTTTTCCTTTCATATTTTACTATGGAGGTGATATTATCAAATTTAAGTGCCTACATTTATATCTTATTATTCTAATTCTCTTAATCTTGTTATTAGGCGCTATTTTTTAAAAAAAAGAAGTACTTTTTTGGTACTTCTTTTTAGTCTATTCCTATTACGGTTGATGATATCATTAATCCACCACATATATTAGAAGAGTGTTCTTTATATCCATATTCTCCATATGTAAATGCCATAATAAATGGTACTCCTTTTGTTTCTTTTAAAACTTGTTTATATATGGCATCTATTCTGTTTCCTAAAACCATTCTTCTTACTCCATCATGGAATATTATATAAGCACCAGGGTCTGTATATAATTGTTTTTTTAGATTTTTTATTGTGTTTGCTGGTGTACTAATTAAATCTTCAAATGAGGCTTCTAATTGAATAATGGCTGTATTTTCTACTACTTTATTTCCTAAAAGAATGGTGTCATCTTGCGTTGTTTTTGTTCCATTATCATTTCCAAATTTAGGATGTCTGATTACTGTTAAATTTCCAAGGGGATCTTTGATTCCTAATGGTTTGGTAACGGATGCTAATAAAAGGTTTTCTCCTTTTAGACTTGTTGGCTGAACATTTACCCATTGTGCATATTTTTTTAGAGCAGATATTCGGTCGATAGATACCAATTCTCTATTATTTTTTACTTCGGTAATTAGACCAATATTTTTGGTTTCTTGGTATCCTCCTATAAAGTTTGTTGCCATTTCGTTATCTGTATAAAAGAAAGCAACGGCTACTCCGTTTGAGACTACTTTATCGTTACAGAAGATTTTCCAATCTCCTTCTAGTGTATCATCTGCTGCACTTCCGCCAAACATAGGAACTCTTCCTATAATATCTTGGATTCCCATTAGATATTCTTCTTCCTCTTTTGGACTTGCCACCATATAGAAGTATGCTGGAGCACGTGTCTTTTTGGCATTATCAACTGCTTCGATAGCAACTTTTCTTCCGATAGCTCTAGGGTCTTTTCCACCTTCTTTGATGGCAACTCCTACTTCCATATTCTCATCTTGTAGAGACATCATTCCTACATAACCATGATTAGATGTGATATAGCCATCGGGAACTAGAATCCCTCCATTACTCGTACATCCAATGATAGGACTATCGACTACTTCTTTGATTCCTTTTACTACTTTCTTGATATCATTTTTACAAGATGTGAAAAGCATATTTAATTTAACATTCTTTAATGATTTTATAGAATTTGTTGCTGTCTCAAGACCTGCTTCATATGAGTCTTCTTTGATACTATATCCTACATTTGACTTCAACATCTTAACAGCTCCTTTTAATATGCTTCATTATATAAGTAAATTAAATCATCTATCGTTACTTCACGTGGATTTCCTGATGTACAAATATCATTGATTGCTTGAGCAGCTAATTCTGGAATTTTATCTCTTGGAATTCCTACTTCTGATAAAGTTTGTGGAATTTGTAATCTTTTGGATAAGTCTGTAATGGCTTCTACTACTTTTTCTACTGCTTGTTCTTCATTGCAACCACTCATGTCTAGGCCAAATGCATTTCCCATATTTACAAATAGTTCTGGACATTCTACTCCATTAAATCTCATAACATGAGGTAATAATATGGCATTGGCAAGACCGTGTGGAGTATCGAAAAATGCTCCTAAAGCGTGAGCCATAGAATGTACGATTCCTAGTCCTACATTTGAAAAGCCCATTCCTGCAATATATTGTGCATATGCCATTTTTTCTACAGCAAGAGAATCTTTACTATTTGCTGCTTCTTCTAGGTTTTTATAAATTAAAGCCATGGCATTGATGTGGAACATATCTGGAATTAACCATCCTGCTTTTGTAATATATCCTTCCATTGCGTGAGTTAAGGCATCCATTCCTGTTGTTGCTGCTAAAGACTGTGGCATTCCTTGCATTAAATCTGGATCAATAATAGCGCATACTGGAATATCGTGTGTATCTACGCATACCATTTTCTTTTTTTGTTCTTCATCGGTTATGACATAATTAATCGTTACTTCTGCAGCTGTTCCTGCCGTTGTAGGTAGTGCAAATAAAGGTAATCCTTTGTTTCTTGTTTGAACAGCTCCATCTAGACTTACGACATTACTATGTTCTGGATTTGTCATAATGATAGAGATTGCTTTTGCAGTATCAATGACACTTCCTCCTCCTACGGCAACAATTACATTCGCATTACTTACTTGTGCAAGCATTAATCCTTCTTGTACATTTTTTACTGTTGGATTTGGTTTTACTTGGGAAAATACATAGTAAGTAATACTTGCTTTTTCTAATTCCTCTGTAATCATTTTTGTAACATTTGCTTCCATTAAATTGGCATCTGTTACTAATAAAACTCGACTTAACCCTCTGCTTTTTAATTCTTCTCCTAATTTGGCACGTGATCCACGACCAAAATAAGAAGTCTCATTTAAGACAACTCTATTTACCATATCACTCTGGCCTCCCTATTTTATTTTATTATATCAATTTTTTATCAAAATGAAAATAGATTTTCTTGGTTCTTTCCTAAAAAAAAGAAAACTATTTCTAGTTTACTTTAAGGTATCTTGTGATTTGGAATTTAGATCTAGATCTGCTACTCTTCCTGCTTGATATGCGTAGTATCCTGCTGCAGCAATCATGGTTCCATTATCCGTACAATACTTCATTGGAGGAATGGATAATTCTACTCCTAATTCGTCAGTTAATTCTTTCATTGCTGTTCTTAAGCCGTTGTTTGCAGCGACTCCTCCGGCAACGATTACATTTTTTATTTGTTTTTCTACGATTGCTTTTCTAACTTTTGATGTAATGGATTCTACTGCAACTTTTTGGAAAGAGGTTGCTAAATCTTCTTTTCTAATTTCTTCGTTTCTTTGTTCTTCATTGTGAACTAGGTTAATGACTGCGCTTTTTAAGCCACTAAAGGAGAAATTATAACTATCATCTTGCAATGGAATTGGTAATTTATAGGTATCTTTTCCCACTAGTGATAATTTGTCTACTTTTGGTCCTCCTGGATATTCTAGTCCGATTACTCTTGCTACTTTGTCATAGCATTCTCCGATGGCATCGTCTAGTGTTCCTCCAATTTTTTCAAATTGATAGTGGTCTTTCATGACAATTAGTTCTGTATGTCCGCCACTTACTACAACAGCAAGAAGTGGGAATTTTAATGGTTGTACTAAGCTATTTGCATAGATATGTCCTGCAATATGGTGAACAGGAATTAGTGGTTTTTGATAAATAAAGGCAAGGGTTTTTGCTGCTTCTAGACCAATTAATAAGGATCCGATTAATCCTGGTCCATAGGTTATTGCAATTCCATCTATTTCTTCCATTGTCATTTCTGCTTTTTGTAGGCATTCTTCTAAGACGATTGTTATATTTTTTACATGATGTCTACTGGCAATCTCTGGTACTACTCCTCCATAATTTTTATGAATATCTATCTGACTAGAAATGACAGTTGCGATTTCTTCTGTTCCATTTTTTACGATAGAGATACTTGTCTCATCACAACTACTTTCTATCCCTAATATATACATATCTTTCATATACTTCACCTTTTTTTCATGATTATTTTAACACAAAAGACTCCTTTTTGCTAGTTAGAGTCTTTTTTTTCTTTCCATTAATATTCCATCTATTCCTTGGTAATACCCTTCTCGAATTGCCTTTTTTTGGAATCCGCAACTTTCATATAACTTCACGGCAGGGATATTGTCTTCTCTTACTTCTAGAGTAACATCTTTATCCACAATTTTTAAAAAGGATTCCATTAATTTTTTTCCTTTTCCACAGTTTCTGTGAGAAACCTCAATTTCTATTTGATTGATTTCTGCTCTTTCATAGATATCACTATAATAAAGATATCCTATTACTTCTTCTTGTTCTACTAATAAAAGGACTTTGGCAAAAGGGTTTATTTGGAATTCTTTTTTTAATTCGTCTCTATCTAGAAAAGATATTTCGTAACGATTTAATGCATTTCTATCGTCTATCTTTTCTATCATAGTTTTTCTTCCGCTTCTGTTAGTTTTAAATACTCTGGATTTACTGCATGAGGATTCATATCCTCTTTATCTTTAAATTCTTGTGTAATTGTAACAAAATCTGGTTGATAATGATTTAAAGTAAAGTCTTCTTCGAATTCATCGTTGGATAAAATTTCATAGTTCTCATATTTTTCCATTTCTTTTTGAAATTCTTCTAGTTTGATATGTTTTGGTTCAAATAGACACTTTCCTTCTGCGCTGTAGATTGCTGTATAAACATAGCCTCTTCTTGCATTTAACATTGGAATATGTACTTTTTGTTCTTTGCTAGAGGTTGCCATTGCTTCTAGAGAATTTATCGTTGTAATTGGAATATTTAGACTCCAAGCATATACTTTTGCGATGGTAATTCCAATTCGTATTCCTGTAAAACTACCTGGTCCATTTACGACAATGATTTTATCCACATCTTTTGGGGATAAATTATTTTCTTGAAACATTTCTGCAATCTTTGGTAGAGCAATTTGCGATAGGCCTTGACCATAATCTTCTGAAACAGAGGATAGAAGTTTTCCATCTTCTACAATTGCACTATAAAGATAACTAGATGAGGTATCTATATATAAGATTCTCATAAGATTGCCTCACAAAGTTCTTCATATTTTTTTCCATATGGAGTTATAGTTATGATTCGTTTGTCTTCATCTTCTGAAGAACTTTTAAATTTAATTTCTAATCTTTTTTCTGGTAAATAATCTTCGATCATATCTGCCCATTCAATAATCGTAATACCTTTTTTATTGTAGTATTCTTCTATGCCTAAATCTTCCACATGACCATCTAGTCGATAAACATCCATATGGTATAGTGGTAATTCACCAGATGTATATTCTTTGATAATGGTAAATGTTGGAGATGTTACTTCTTCTTTTACTTCTAGTGCTTGGGCAAAACCTTTAGTAAAGACAGTTTTTCCTGTACCTAAATCTCCTTTTAAGCATATTACCATGTTAGGGAATTTTTCTGATTCAATATTTTGTGCTAATTCAATTGTTTCTTCTTCTGAATATGTTGTAATTTTATAATCCATTTTGATCACCTATGTTTTATTATATCAAAAAAAAAGAGTTATACAACTCCTAAATAAACGTTTGCAATGAATAAAAGGACAAATTTACACAAAAAAAAATTCTTGGCAACTACCTATCTTCGCATACACTATTGTCGGCGTTTAGTGGCTTAA
>CANRPY010000030.1 GCA_947632595.1 uncultured Bacilli bacterium
AAGAAAAAAGTTCTTTACTTTTTTTTTAACTTGTTGTATATTGTTAGTGACGTTTTTGCAATTTAGCTAGATGTTTAACCCTGGTGGTTCAAACATGTGGCTTTTTTGCGTTGGAGAGGAGTGTGAATTAAAAAAATGTCATTCATCGAAGTTAAACAGATATCGAAAACTTTCCGTGTTGCGAGAAGAGGAAGTGGTCTTCGGGAATCTATTAAGTCTTTCTTTAAGAGAGATTTTCAAGAGATTCGAGCTGTAGAAGATGTATCTTTTTCTATCGAAAAGGGTGAAATTGTTGGATATATCGGTCCTAATGGGGCTGGTAAATCTACTACCATTAAAATCCTTAGCGGAATTTTAGTGCCTGATTCTGGAGAGTGTCAGATTGGCGGCATGTGTCCATGGAAAGATCGGGTACGTTATGTCAAAAAGATTGGTGTTGTCTTTGGACAACGAAGTCAACTTTGGTGGGATATTCCTGCAGCAGATACTTTTGATCTCTTAAAAGATATGTATGAAATCCCTGAAGATGAATTTTTGGCAACCAAAGAAGAATTAATTGAAAAATTAAATCTTCAAGATATCATAAACATTCCTGTTAGACAATTAAGTCTTGGACAGAGAATGCGCTGTGAGATTGCGGCTAGTTTGCTACATAATCCAGAATTATTATTTTTGGATGAACCTACAATTGGGTTAGATGCAGTATCTAAACAAGTTGTGAGAGACTTTATTAAACAATTAAATAAAGAGAAAAAGACCACAGTGATTTTAACCTCTCATGACATGTCTGATATTACATCACTCGCAAAAAGAATCATATTGATTGGAAAAGGGCACGTTTTATATGATGGTAGTTTAAAACGATTAGAAAATCGATATGAATCTGAAAAATACGTTTTTATTAAAACAAAGGATTCTTTATCCATTCGAAGAAAAGGAATACTCTCAAAAACAAAAAGTGCTGAAGGTTATGATTTTGTTGTAGACACAAGAGTCTTAAGCATTTCAGAACTTCTTACGATTGTTTCTAAAAAAGTCAAAATAGAAGATATTGAGATTGATCATGAAGATATTGATCAAATTATTGTGAAATTATATCAGGATTATAAGATTTGAAAGCTTATTTTACTTATTTTAAATTGAAGTTTATTACGGGACTTCAATATCGTAGTGCTGCTTGGGCAGGAATTGCGACACAGTTCTTTTTTGGCTTTGTCTATATCATGGTCTATATTGCTTTTTATGAATCTGGAGGAGATAACCTTCCTATGGAACTTCCTCAAGTCGTTACTTATCTTTGGCTTAATCAGGCTTTACTTGCTTTGGTGAATCAATTCAGTCGAGATCAAGAACTATTTAAACTCATTCGAGAAGGGGGAATTTCCTATGAACTAGCAAGACCTAAAAATCTATATTTTATGTGGTATTTTAAGGTAATTGGTCAGAGATTAGCAGATGTTACTCTACGATTCTTTCCTTTGGTTCTTGTTACTAGTTTATTACCTTATCCTTACCATTTTGGTCTTCCTTTTTCTCTTCCTCATTTTCTTCTTTTTCTTCTATCTTTGGGAATGGGAACATTACTTGTTGCAGCCTTAACTGTTTTTTATCCCATCATTACTTTACTTACTATGAATGAGAAAGGAATTGTTAATTTCTTTATTACGATGGCAGATATCTTATCGGGGATTGTTGTACCCATTCCTTTCTTCCCTAAATTTTTACAAATTCTTTCTTCTTGTTTACCTTTTCAATATATTAGTGACTTACCTTTTCGACTATATGTTGGAAATCTATCTTTACAAGAAGGTGTTATTGGAATTTTTCTTCAATTCTTTTGGGTAGTCTTTCTTATCTTTTTAGGAAATTGCCTTATGAAGAAAAATTTAACTAGAGTTGTTGTACAAGGAGGGTAAATGAAAATTTATTTAAAAAGCTTAGCGATGCACTTGAAAGGGGAATTAGAGTACCGAGTAAATTTTATTTTATCTTTCTTATCCCAGATTTTAGTCTTTTTTACTTATTATTTTGTCATTCTTGCTTTATTCACAAAGTTTGATCATATTAAGGGATTTTCTTTATATGAAGTCCTACTTTGTTTTTCGATTATTCAATTTGGTTTTTCTTTTAATGAAGTCTTCGCAAGAGGAATTGACCGATTTGATCGATTGATTATAGAGGGAGGATTTGACCGACTTCTTTTAAGACCACGTAATATAATTTTACAGGTTTTATGTAGTGATAGCGATTTTGTAAAAGTATCTCGTTTGATTCAAGCAATTATTGTACTATTGGTTGCTGTTTTTCATTTGCCAATTACTTGGAATTTTTGGAAGGTACTTACGCTTATTCTTATGTTGTTTTCTGCTTGTGCTATCTTCTTTTCCATCTTTTTGGCAGCTGCATCTTACTGTTTCTTTACGGTACAAGGATTAGAGGTTAGAAATGTTTTTACCGATGGAGGAAAACATATGGCTCAATATCCTATTGGTGTTTTTTCTAAAGGATTTGTTTTCTTCTTTACCTTTATTATTCCTTATGCTTTTGTGAATTACTATCCACTTCTATATTTTCTAGGTCGGAAGGAATCTATTTTCTATGCTTTATCACCACTTCTTGTTTTTCTCTATATTATTCCTTCTATTCTTCTCTTTTACTGGGGTATGAAACGATATACAAGTGTAGGTTCTTAGAAAAAGAAAAAAGTCAACATTACGTTGACTTCTTTTTATTTGATAAAACCTAGTAATCGTAGAATTGCTTCTCCTACAGGACGACCTTTTCCTTCATAGGGACATTCACAAATTCCTATTCCGGGATTATCGTTTAATTCTACGATAGAGTAGTCGAATCGATTGAAGTTTTCAATTAATATGTCTACTCCACATATTTTTGCGTTGAATAGTTTGGCAGCTTTTACCGCAATTCTTTTAAATTCATCTGGTACCATATCGGTAATATCGATACTTTCTCCTCCTGTAGAACAATTGGAGTTTTCTCTTAAGAAGACTCTTTTGTCTTTTTTCGGAACGGATTTTAGATGGAATCCTTGACGTTTTATGGTTGCCTTTAAGTTGTCATCTATTGTGATAATTCTTTTGGATAGACCATGCCATGGCTCTTCATTTTTTCTTCTAATTAATTCTTCGATGTTTGTTTTTCCATCTCCTACAACGCTTGCTGCTCTACGATGAAGAACACAGATACATTCTTCTCCTACTACTAAGAAACGATACTCTAATCCTTTTTTGAATTCTTCTAAAATGACTTTTGAGTCATATTTAAATGCGTTTGTGATAGCGTCTTTTAACTCTTTTTCGGTAACAGGATTTTCATAGATAGTAATTCCAATTCCACGATTTGTTGTATTTGGTTTTACTACAACACTCTTTCCAATAAAGGGACTTATTAGTATATTTAGATCTCTTTTACTTACTTTTTTTTCTAGGGTGATTCCATTTGGTGCATTTAAGTTATTTTCTCTTAATATTTTTTTTACAAGTTCTTTATTATCTGTTACAAATGGGAAGGTTGAAATATCTTTACTTGTTTTGGTTGCTTGATAGATATATTCTTCTTTTTCGTCATCATAAACTTTAATAAAACTTCTATTTTCATCTAGAATCTCTACTTTTAGACCATGTTTTTTGGCAGCTTTGATTACACATACGGTGGATGGTTCTAAGTTTTCGTATCCGTCTAGTACACATTTTTCTAAGAATCCTGTGGTACTATTATTTTTCATACATTTCGTCCTCCTCATTAATTAGGCCTAACATTCTTAGAATTTCAATTCCAACATGAGAATCTGGTCCTTCGTATGGCCACTGATTAATGTCATATCCAGGATCGGCATTGGTTTCTAGTATACAATACTCTTCTTTTGTAAGATCATCAATAATAATATCTACTCCACATACGTAGGATTCAAATGCTTTGGCAGCTTTTTCGGCAATTTTCTTGAATCGATCTGGCATTTTATCTTTTAAGGATACACTTTCTCCTCCTGTAGAACAGTTTGAATTTTTTCTTAGTTTTACGATTTCTCCTTTTTTAGGGACATCTTCTAAGGTTCTACCGGATTTTGTTAAATAGGTTCTTAATGGAGAATCTATCTTGATTTTGGTATCTAATAGGACGTGCCATTCTTCTTTATTTTTTTCTTCAATTAATTTTTCAATGGAATCTTTTCCATTTCCGATTACTTGTGCACTACGTCTTGTTACTACACTGATACATTTTCCGTTTACGATTAGGAATCGATATTCTTCTCCTTTGATATATTGTTCAATTAAGACATCTTCATCAAATTCAAAGGCATAGCTTACTGCTTTTAAAAATTGTGATTTTGTTGGTGGGGTAGGAAATACGGTAATTCCAATTCCACCATTTGTTGTACGTGGCTTGATGACAATTGCTTTTTCTTCGTAATTTTCATACAAGTCTTCTAGTTGTTCTTCTTCTAATTTTTTATTAATCATAATTCCTTTTGGAACTTTTAATTTATGTTTTTCTAAGATTTCTTTGGCTTCAAATTTATCGTTTGTAAGATAGTGAACAATATAGTTATCTTTTCTTGTTTGGGTTCCTCCTACGATAAATTCTTTTTTACCATGTTTCATAAATTGCATGATCGAGTTGTTTTCTTGATCATCTAATACACGGTAATCGACTCCTCTTAAAATGGCATCTCGGATTAGGGCAGCAGGTGCATTATAGATTTTTTTGTCCATATTGATGACAGTATATTTTGCATCTTTTGCTTCTTCATTATATTTTTTAGCAAGATCCATTAAGGCATTGATATACCCTTTCTCTTCGATTTCTTTACGAATTCTTGTAGATAGAGTGATTCCTTGTTTGAAATCTTTTTGAATTTTCTTAATACTTTTTTCAAATTCTAATTCATACTTTTTATTGGTTTTTAGAATTTCTCTTATTTCTTTGTTTATTAAAGCTTTTTGCTCTTCTGTAATTCCTTCTTCTGCTACTTGTCGGTAGTCATATTTTGGCATTTCTTTTTCATCGGTTAACAAACAATGAAATAAAAAAGCTACTAGAAATTCTAGTTCTTCTAGAGAAACGGATGTTTTATCAAAAGGGTTTAAGTCGAGTACTCTTACTTCAATATAACTAATTGGATTTTTAGCAAGATCATTAATATCATATTTCCATTTTCCTTTTATACGAATAGGGGTATAAAGTTCTGATATGGATATAATATTTTTCTTCTCGATATTGTCTCTTAAACTTTTGATATGTTTTTCTTTATTTTCATAACTAATTTCTTCTAGATGTAGGTTCTTGAAACCTTGTTTATTACTATTTCTTATGGAGCAGTTTGCTTCGTAACTGTTTTCTCCATATTGTTTTGGTGTTGCACCAAAAAGATCTATTATCATCCAAACTCTTTGTAGATAGTTTCTTATGATTTTAAAATAAGCATCTTCTAGAGAGTCTGGCAATGTACTATTTAATTTCTTTAATTCCTTATAGTATTTTTCATTAATTGAAAAGTTTAAATGAACTCCTGACATACAGTACATTTCGTATCCATATTTTTTATTTAGGTATTGTTCATATTGCTTTTCGGCAACGTTATCTCCATAAACACCAAAGTTAAAATTTTCTTCTTTTGGCAAGATACATGGCATACTATAAGGCCATAGGTATTCTCCTTCTTTCCTTAGTTCTTCTAATACTACATTTGTTACATTTAATAATTTTTCGTAACATTCTTTTGCGGTTGCGCATGGTGTTGTTCTTAATTCTAGTTGAGCAGCTCCAAAGTCTGTTGTGACAAATGCATTGGTATTACGGTTACCAAACACCTCCGAGTGTGGCTTTTCTGATAAGCTTCCTTCTTCGGTTGTTCTTAACCCTTCACGTTCAATCCCGATGTTATAACTGTTTGATATCATTTCAATTTAATTCCTCGCTTTTTTCATAATATCTGCTACATTATAACATATGTTCGTTCAAAAGTCCATATCTGAATTTAAAAAGTGTTAAAAATGGGTGCTTTTCTTTGTTTTTTATCAAAAAACGTTTAAAATGAGGGGTTTTTTAAATAATTATAAAATGTTCTTATGACAATTGACTTTTCTATAAATGTGCAATATAATATGTCGCGAGGGGATGAATATGAATACGGATTACAATTTATATAAGATTTTTTTGTACTTATTTGAAGAAAAAAGTATTTCTAAAACCGCAAGTAAATTATATGTGTCGCAACCTGCGATTAGTTATAGTTTAAAGGAACTTGAAAATCAACTTGGTTATACTTTGTTTTATCGGAATAGTAAGGGAATAGAGCCTACTTTGGAGGCAAAGGAGTTATATTCTTATATTTCTACTGCTTTTAATATTTTTCATGATGCAGAAGAACATATTAAGAATTTGAATAATTTGAATATTGGATGTATTCGCATTGGGACACCTTCTCATATTGGGATTTTCTATCTTTCTCATTATGTTGCGGATTTTCGTAAGATCTATCCTGGAATTCGTTTTGAGATCGTTTGTAAGTCTACTTCTGATATGGTAGAGATGTTGGAGACAAGAAAACTTGATTTGATTGTTGATACGCTTCCTATTAATAGTAAGAAAGATGTTACCAAGGTTACTCTTGCTCGTTTACCAAATTGTTTTGCTTATAATAAAAATATTATGAAAGATATTCATATTGAAAAAGTGGAAGATTTAAAGAATTATCCTTTAATTTTACCGAGTGCTACTTCTTCTATTCGTTTAAAACTAGATGAATATATGGAGAGTCAAAATACTAAATTAGTTCCTATTTTAGAATCGTGGACTACAGAGATTATGATTGAGATGGTTCGTAAGGGAGTAGGAATTGGATACTTTGTTCAAAATGTTATTGATACGCAAAGTGATAAGGATAATTTTGAAGTGATTACTTTTAATCAAGATTTACCTGTTGTTGATGTATGCTGTGTTTATATTGATGACTTCTTAACGACAGCTAGTCGTAAATTTGTTGAGATACTTACAAAGAATAAGGTGGGAGAATAGTGATGACGTTTTTACTTAGTGACGAAAAAGAAATTTCAAGGGAGGACCTTGAAGTAAGAAAGAAATTGTATTCAGAATTCATGGATTTACCAGAAAACTTTGTCTCTAAAATGAGACATTTACAACCACAAGTAGGGTGTTTTAATAATTGTAGCTTTTGTAGTAAATTTTCTGTTTGCAAAAGCGAATATTGGAGTTTACCTACTTTAAGAAATATCATTAGTGCTTTAAAATATACTTCTCTTAATTATACGCATGATGATTTTTTACTTGCTTGGGATCGAAAAGAACATCGTACAGGGGTTATTTTTCCTTATTTAAATAATGATATTGCTTCTTATCCCTATTTAGATCAATTTATTGAATTATGCTATCGTGAACTTGGAATTCGTACTCGTATTTCTACGGTTGGTTTTTCTAGACATAATGATGTGTTAAATCAAGTTCATAAAAATATTTGTGGTGGTGGACTTTTATGTGCTTTAGGAGGAGTTCGTCTATCGATTAGTCAATATGGTCGTGTATGGGAAGAACAAAATCAACGTAGTTCTTTAGAGGAATATTGTGAAGATCTTGCGAACTTTTTAGCAATCTATCGTCCTTATTATGAGGAGTTTGGATCTGGTTCTCGTAAGATGTGTTGTGAGTTGCGTTTTAATCCTTTGGTTGAGAACGCTCGTGTCTTTACTTTCTCTTATCAAGATAAGTTTGTGATTGCGACGGCAAACTACTTATATCTTTCTAAAGAAGAAAATATTCATTTTGAAGAGACGTTTATTCAAGATCCTTATGATCATTCTTTATCTTTTACGAATGATGGGGTTTCTTTCTATGAGTATAATTTACCTTTTATGGTAGAAGACAAAGAACAACTTATTTCCTATTTAGATCAAAATGAACTTACTCCTGAGAGAAGTGTTGATGTTTATTTATTCTCTAATAAAGATGGAATTTATTATTCTATTAGTCCTAAATTAACGAGTGAAGGTAATTTCAGTCTTCATATTTATCCTGAGACAGATATTCGTACCAAATCTGGTTATATTGTTACAGAGAGATTCTTTATTAATGCTTTGTATAATTTTAAAAAGAGAAGGGGACTTTCTTTAAGGGAATGCTACTTCCACAGTAGTTATGATGATTGTTATGAAGTTGTTAATATTTTGAAGGAATATTCTAAATATTATAAGGAAACTGGTAAGATTGAGAAGAGTACTTACATTATGGAACATGTTGTTCCTTTGATTGAGGTTTATATTCAAGCTTTACAAAAAGCGGGATATTCTTCTGATGTTTTCTTTGATAAGAATTTTACAATTGACACGGGTATTATTTGTAATTTAGGAAGAGCTGTTAATTTATTTAAGGGTCTTACTAAGTTTATTAATGAGCCTCTTACTCCTATTCATGAGAGAAACTATGGTAGACATTGTTCTACGATGAAACAAGAAAATTATGTATGGTTATTGGGATGCGATTTTCATAATACACTTTTGATTGAAAAGTTGGATTTATTTAATACGGCTTCTATTGAGGGACAGGTTTCTATTAAGAAAAAGATAGAATTAGAAAATGCTAATATTAAGATTGATGAAGATAGTCGTTATTTATTCCCAGGAGAAGTAGAGTAATGTCTATTGATTTTTATAAAGAATTTGGAGAACTTGGATATCTTGCGAATTATTCTTCTTATGGTTTTACTGTAGATGGTATTTATTATCCAACGGTTGAACATTACTATCAAGCAAGTAAGTTTACAGATCCAAGTCTTATTCAAAAAATATTGGCTTGTAAAAGTCCTAAAGAAGCTTCTGTGATTGGAAGAGATCCCAAAAATCAAAGAATTCCTCATTTTAAAGAGATAAAAAATCAAAAAATGGAAGAGGGAATTTACTATAAATTTCAACAAAATAAAGATATTCGTTGTCGTTTGTTGGAAACTAGAAATCAAGAAATAAGAGAGATGAGTGTTAAAGAATCTTATTGGGGAGTTGGACCTAATCAAGATGGAGAAAACGTAATCGGTAAAATTTTGATGAAGGTTCGTTCTCGTTTGCTTCAAGAAGTAAAGAATGAGATTATCTCTCGTGCAAAAGAAGAGAGTGCTGTTTATGTTATTGGTCATGCTAAGGCAGATGCTGACTCTTTTCTTTCTGCTTATCTTCTTACGCGTATTCTAAAATCTTATGGAGTTAATGCAATTTTTGCTGTTCGTGATGAAGAATTTGTCGATTCTAATCTTATTAAAGACTTTTGCCAGGAAGATTATTCGGTTGTTTCATCCTATGATGATAAAAAAATTATTCTTGTTGATCATAATGACTTACAAGGTATTCCCAAAGAAAATGTCATTGGTGCTTTTGATCATCATCGTATTACTTATGAAGTCTTGGATTTAATTGAAGCAGAATATGCTTCTTCTGGTCTTTTGCTTTATGATTTGTTTCGTTCTGATTACCCTTTTTCCGAGAAAGAAAAAGATTTGATTGCTCTTACTGTTTTGGCAGATACGGAGTATTTAACTTCTTCTCGTTTTTCTGATACTGATAAAAAACTTTATGAAGAACTTCAATCTTCTTTAGATTCAAAAGAACTTCAGAAGAAGTATTTAAAGACGACTTCTTTTAGGCGAGGAATTTATGAAAACTTTCATGAAGATTATAAAGAGTATCCTTTTCAAAATGGAGTCATTCATAGAAGTATTATAAAAAGTTATACGAAGGAATGTCAGAAATTTTTACCTGCTTATCTTTCTAGTATGAAGGATTGTGGGATTGATTTGATTATTTGGTGTGATTATGAAGCACAAAAGACTTATGTTTGTTATCAGGATGAAGTGATTCCTTTTCCTATTTTTACTACAAGCACTATGCTAGTACTTGATTATTTAGAACACGGAAGGGATGAAAAACATCTTATTAAGTAAGATGTTTTTTCTTTATAAATCATATTTATTGTATTTTATACTTATAAAATAATTTTATATCATTTATTAAAAATATGTGTTTGATTTATAACAATTATGTATTGTACTATGATATTAGAAGAAATTTATGGAGTGTGATTTTATGGAGAGCATGCGTGGTAATTCTAGTCAACTGTATACTTTTTGTTCTGCAAAGACAATTTATTTTGCACATACCCCTTCTAAGTATTTATTGATGGAGAAAAAGAAGACTTCATCACAAACAAGGGTTATTAGTTTGGTTTCTCGTAATACAGTTTTGATTAGTAAGAAAAATGGGGTTCTCTTATTTCCTAATTCGTAAGTAAAAAATTCTCTTGTAGAATTTTTTTTTAGCGATCTTTTATTTTGTGTTATAATCTTTTTAGGATGTGATACTATGGATCATAATGAGATTCCTTTTATTGATGAAGAAGATTATGTACCAGAAGAAGGGGATGAGGAAGCTTTTCTTTTTCAAGATGATGAGAATGGTACTCCTCCTCAAGAAGTAAAACAAGAAGAGGTAAAAGAGAAAAAAGGGATTTATATTGAGAAGAAATATATTTTAATTTTCTTTATTATTCTTGCGGTTGTTTTAAGTTCTTTTGCGATTCTTTCTTTTTATTCTCTTTTTCGAGATTCTTCTATTCCTCAGGCAATAGAAGTTCATATTGAGAGTGATTCTTATGAAGATAATACGATTGCGAAATATGGGAACATGATTACGTTAAGTTTTTCTTTTGATCAAAAAATTAAAGGGGTTCCTTCTGTTACGATTCTTGGAAAAGAAGTCGAAGTATATGGTAGTGGGAAGAGTTTTCATGCGAAATATTTTGTTCAGGATCAAGATTATGAAGATACAGAGGTCACTTTTTCTATTTCGAATTACCAAAATGCGTATCATAAGAAGGGACGAACTATTTTGGAAACAACGGATGGGAGTCATGTTGTGATTCCTGCAATTGAATAGTCTTTGGACTATTTTTTTTAGGAGGTGTTTTATGAATAAAGTACAGAAAATGATTTATGAGATATGTAGAGAAAAAGGGATTTCTTTTTCTTTGGTTTCTAAAGATTGGATTATGATTTTAGAAAAAGACCATAAAGTTCGTTATTTATGCGGTTATAAGTTTGGATTAAATGATCATGCGATTGGAAATGTATGTGACGATAAATATGCTTTATATGAAGTCTTAAATCATTTTTCGATTCCTGTTAGTGAATACAAGATTGTTTTTTCTGATTATGATAAAAGGGATGTGTTGCAGTATTTTCAGAAAAATCATCATGATATTGTTGTTAAGGTAAATGATGGAACTTGTGGAAATGGAGTTTTTCATGTTACGGAGGAAGAGAGACTTTTTTCTTTACTTGATGAACTTCTCATCCAACATTATTCGGTTAGTTTATCTCCTTTTTATGCTATACGAAATGAGTATCGATTTATTGTACTCGATCATAAAATTGAGTTATGTTATGGGAAGAAGAGGGCTATTGTTGTAGGAGATGGCAAAAGAAGTCTTTATGAATTATTATGTGAATTTAATCCTTCTTATTTTACTTCTTCGCCTAATCCTTTTTCTAGAGTCTTGGACGAGGGAGAAGTTTATTCTTACAGTTGGCAACATAATCTATCGAAAGGAGCGATTCCTTTTGTTATTTCTCAAAATCATCTTCAAGGAAAGTTAAAAGATTTGGCATTAGAGGTTTCTAGAAAACTAAATCTTCGTTTTGCCAGTATTGATCTTATTGAATGCGAAGATGGCAGTATTATGGTTTTGGAAGTGAATAGCGGGGTTATGATTCAACATTTTGCGGAAGAAGTAGAAAATGGAGAAGAGATTGCGAAGAAAGTTTATTCTAAGGCAATTGATCTTATGTTTTCCTAGGCTGTAATCAGTGGTTGTTTCAATATTTTCCTTTTTTGTCTTCTAAAAAATAGTTTCTTTTCGTTCTAAAAGTCTTCTTTTTTTCTATAATAGACTAGGTGGTTATCTTGAACTTTATCCCTAATGTTCCTGCAAAAGTATTCTCAGGAAGTGCCGTTGTTGTTGGATATTTGTTAATTGAGGATTTATCGGCAAATGAACAAAATGCTTTGGGAAACTGGTTAATGCTTGCTGCTCAAGTGTTATGTACCAATGCCTTTTACCAACAGGTTCAACAAGAAAGAAAAGATGAGAAAAAGGCCTTTTCTCAGGAACATAACAGAGAATCTTCTCTAAAAGAAGAAATTGTCCTTCTTAAAAAAATGGTTTCTGCTCTTAATCAGGAAATTCAAGATTTAGAGAGTAATAGGATGCATAAATAAAAAAAATTTTCATATTTTTTAAAGAGGTGAGAATATGTTTTTAAAAAAAGTAGATAAACGTATTAAGCTTCTTTTTTTATGTATTCTTCTCCTTTTATTCCTTGTGGTTGTCCGAGTATTTTATCTTCAAGTTTTTGAATATAAAAAGTTAAGTCGTCTTGCGAAAGACTTATGGAGTAGAGATTTGGAAATTGAGGCGGATCGAGGGAAAATTCTTGATCGTAATGGGGTTGTTTTAGCAGATAATTTAACAACGGCTTCTTTGGTACTGATTCCTAATCAAATTAAAGAGAAAGAGAAAACCACTAAATTATTGGCAGAGGCTCTTTCCATTTCTTTTGATGAGATGAAGAAACATGTTTATAAAAAGACTTCTATTGAGCGTGTTCATCCAGAGGGAAGAAGACTTTCTTTTGAGGTTGCAGATAAAATTAAGAATTATCATTTAGATGGAGTTTACTTGGTGAAAGAGTCTAAAAGAAATTATCCTTATCAAGATTTTTTATCTCATGTACTAGGATATGTTGGGATTGATAATCAAGGTTTATCGGGAATTGAGTTACAGTATGATTCTTATTTACGAGGAGTGAATGGGAAGATTCAATATTTTTCTGATGCTCATGGGAATCGATTGGAAAAAAGTGATGTTTATGTTGCTCCTACGGCGGGAATGAATGTTCAACTTACCATTGATTATGAGATTCAAAAATCGTTAGAAAGAGAAATGGATAATATTCAAGATATGTTTGATGCTGATATGGCTCTTGCGATTGTTGTGAACCCCAAAACAGGAGAGATTCTTGGAATGAGTTCTAGTCCTGATTATGATCCTAATCAATACCAAAAATATTCTCAAGAGGTTTTAAGTAGAAATTTACCGATATGGTCTGCATATGAACCTGGTAGTACGTTTAAGATTATGACTATGGCTTCTGCTATTAATGAAGGGGTAGTTGATATTTTTAAAGATCATTTTTATGATAGCGGGAAAGTACGAGTAGATAGCAGTGTCTTAAAATGTTGGAAAGTTGAAGGACATGGAGAACAGACTTTTTTACAGGTTCTTGAAAATTCTTGTAATCCAGGGTTTGTTAAACTGGGACAGATGCTTGGAAAAGAACGGCTTTTTTCTTATATTCGATCTTTTGGATTTGGAGAGAAGAGTGGAATTGATTTAAATGGAGAAAGTTCTGGGATTCTTTTTTCTGATGAACAGATTGGAAATGTAGAACTTGCTACTTCGGCGTTTGGACAAGGACCTAGTGTTACTCCATTGCAACAGGTTATGGCAGTATCTGCTGTTGTGAATGGTGGGTATTTATATCAACCTTATATTGTAAAAAGTATTAGTGATAATACGAATACTGTCTATCAAGAATTTGGTAGTACTTTTCGTAGGAAAGTGATTCAAAGTGAAACTTCTGCTATTATGCGTTTGGCTTTGGAAAGTGTTGTTGCCAAAGGAGGAGGTAGAAGTGCGTATATTGAAGGGTATCGAATAGGAGGGAAGACAGGTACTGCTCAAAAGAGTCAAAATGGAACGTATTTAGTTAATAATTATATTATGTCTTTTATGAGTATTGTTCCTGCGAATGATCCAGAAGCTGTTATGTATCTTGCAATTGATAATCCTAAACATACTGCAATGCTTTCTAGTTATACTACGGCACCGATTGCTAGAAGAATTTTACTCGATATTATTGATGCTTTGAAAATTCCAAAACAAGAAGAAGGACTTGAAAAGGACTTAGAATGGAATGATAAAGTCTACTATGAAATTCCAGATGTTGTAGGGAAAAGTGTTCAGGATGCGAAGAAGAGTCTTGCTCCTTTTGAAGTAGTAATTGAAGGAGAGGGAGAAAAAATTGTAGAGCAGTCTCCGAAAGCTCATGAAAAAGTGGAAGAAAAGAGTAAAATACGGATTTTTGTACAATAATTGATAAAAAAATGAATACTTTTATGATAAACTTATTATGGTGATACAGATGGATGAAACAATAGGAGTAAAGGGTGGCAAAAACGATCGTAGACGTCAGATGGTTCTTACTAAAGAAGCTCGAAAAAAGTTAGAACAGTATGAAGAAGAGAGAGAACTTGCTGAACTTGAACGAAAAGTGAAGAAAAAACAATTATTTACCTTAATTAAAACTCTTCCTATTGCAATTGGAGGGGGAACGATACAGACTCTTTATGATGTTGCAGTAGGGAAGAAGAGAGAAGATAAAGAAGAAGAAAATTCTAAGTGGAAAATTAAAGAATATGATTCTGATCATTCTTCTAGAACACCAGAAGAAGAGGAACAAAAAAGAAGAAAGATTATTACAACTCCTACAGGAGAAAAGATTGTTGTTTATGTTGTGACACCAATGGAAGAGAAAAAGACTATTTCTTCTACTCCTGTTTCTTTGGATGCTCCACCGAAAGTTTTAGAGGAGAAGAAAGATAAACAAGAAGTAGAGACACCTACTCCTGTTCCTTTTGTAGAAGCAAAGAAAGAGCCAAAAACAGAATCTCCTAAACCACAAGAAGAAAGATTTATTTTTACAGAGCCAGCTCCTCAAAAAGATGCTCCTAAAAAAGAGACACCTGCTCCTATTCATGTTGGAATTGGACAAGATCAAATTGATATTACTTCTTTTATACAAGATGAATTATCTACTATTGATTTTGAACAACTTCCTCTTAAGGCAAAAGAGACTCTTGAGAGATTAAAATCTCATAAAATTGTAGAAGAGTATGAAAGACAGTTAAAAGATATTCGATATGAATTACGAAAAGTGATTTATGAATATGATGTTTTAGTAGAGGATAATGAAGAAGTTGTTTTAAGCCGTGATGCGGAGGTTATTTTAGATCGTTTATCTGAAATCATAGACCGTGTCGAAGAATTGAAACGTAAGATTCGAATTGATCATTTAGACCAATATGATGACAATTATATTCATCATTTAATTGAAGGGTATTTGGAAGATTTTCATCATGGAAAGGCTATTGATGAAGTCAAAGATTCTCCTTTATATTTAATGTTAGAAGAAAAATTAGCAGAGTTAGATCAGAAAAAAGGAAAATTTCAAAAAAGTGTTGATCAAAAGAAAGAAGAATTGGTTTTAAAGGAAGAAGATTTTGAAAAATTAAAGAGTCGATATTATTCTCTTGATCAATTTAATAATCAATTATTACAGTTTCAAACACAACAAGATGCCTTTTTAAAAGAGATTCGTGAAAAGATTCAAAATGCGACTAGTGAAAGTGAGAGAATTGTAGAAGAAGTACAGGGACTTAATCTTCAAAGTAGAAGACTATTAAGACTTTTATCTTTTCAAATGTTTTTACCAGGTCCTCGTTTTGCGAAGGGGTTAGCGGCTAGCGCTGCATCTTACTTATTCTTTATGAATCAAGTCGTTCGGCCTCATACGGTTACTAAAAAATATCGTGTTATTACAGTACATGATTATCATCAAGATATTCAGGATAGTCTTCATTCTCTTCAAGATGCTAGTCATTTACTTTCTAAGACAAGTGAGCAGATTGATAAGATGATTGGAGAATTAAAGAATCGATATCATGATTATTTAGGTGTTGTTCCAGAGTGTGATGACTTGCTTCGAAATCTTAAGAAAATGAAGAGTGAAGTAGAAGAAAAAGAGTATGAAATGGAAAGACTTAAAAAGCAACAAGAATTAGAATTAGAGAAAAATGATGCAAAAGTAAAAACGATTGGAGAATATCCTGTCAATTAATGTCAAGATATGGGAAACTTGACAATTGGGGTCTTTCCTTGTGATATAATATTTCAAGAAATGGAGTGAAAAACATGCTACTACTAACAAAGGCTGTTTTCGCAATAATGATTGGATTTTTATCTTCTGTTGTATTAGGATTCTTTTTAGTTCCTATTTTAAAAAAGTTAAGAGTTGGACAGAAGATTTCGGTATTTGTTGGGGAGACTCATCGAAAAAAAGAGGGTACTCCGACAATGGGTGGGCTGATTTTTATTGTGCCTACGGTTGTTGCGACTATTGGTTTAATTGTAACAGATAAAATTACATATACTTCCAATTTAGGAATTGTATTACTTGTTTTTCTTGGATATACCTTAATTGGTTTTCTGGATGATTTCTTATCGATTCGAAAAGGAAATAATGAGGGATTATCGGTTTATCAAAAATTATTAATGCAAGTTTTGATTGCGATTGGTTTTTTCTATATTTATATGAGAAATGGTGGACAGACTGCTTGGGTAGTTGGTACTCTACATATTGATTTAGAAATGGGATGGCTATATGGACTCGCTATTTTATTCGTACTTGTAGGTGCTAGTAATGCGGTTAATCTTACGGATGGATTAGATGGGTTAGCTGGAGGGTTATCTGCCATTGCTTTTGTTGCCTATGCTCTTATTTCTCTTTCGGTAGGATTTGAAGATATCGGTTTGTTCTGTTTAATTTTAGTTGGTGGACTTGTAGGATTTTTGGTTTATAATACCAATCCGGCTAAGGTTTTTATGGGAGATACTGGTTCCTTATCTTTGGGAGCTGTTATGGGTGCTATTGCTATATTGACTCATAGAGAATTAACGTTATTAGTAGTTGCCTTTGTCTTTGTTATTGAAACTTTAACTGTTATTTTACAAACATTTTGGATGATTGTCTTTAAACGAAAATTATTTTTAATGACACCTCTTCATCACCATTTTGAAAAATTAGGATGGGATGAGAGAGATATTGTAAAACTTTTCTGGGTTGTAGGACTTGTTCTTGCAATGGCAGGAATTGTTTTTGGAGTTTGGGTATAAGAGTGACTTTCACTCTTTTTTTGTTTTTCTTTTCTTTTTCATGGTATACTAATCATAGGAGGTTAATTATTATGGATAATGTATGGAAAAAATATGAAGATGATGATCTTAATCGATTAAATGAAATCTGTGATGATTATCGTAAATTTTTAAGTGTTAGTAAAATTGAAAGAGAAGTTGTGAAAAATTCTATTCTTTTAGCAGAAGAGAAGGGTTTTCGTAATTTAGAGGAATGGATTCGTGAAGGAAAGAAGCTTTCTGCTGGAGATAAGGTTTATGTTAATAATCGAGGAAAGAGCCTTGCTTTATTTGTTATTGGAGAGAAAGATATTACCGAAGGAATTAACATTTTAGGAGCTCATGTAGATTCTCCTAGACTTGACTTGAAAGCAAATCCCTTTTATGAAGAAGATGAATTTGCATATTTAGATACTCATTATTATGGGGGAATTAAGAAATATCAATGGGTTACTCTTCCTCTTGCTTTACATGGAGTTGTTGTTCGTAAGAATGGAGAAGTGGTTCCTATTGTTGTTGGAGAAGATGAGTCTGATCCTGTTGTTGGAATTACAGACTTGCTTCCTCACTTAGGAAAAGAACAAATGAAGAAAGAGGCTTCTACTGTTATTGAAGGAGAAAAACTGGATGTTTTGATTGGTAGTATGCCTTTAAAAGAGGAAGAAAAAGATGCGGTTAAAAAGAATATCTTTATGATTTTAAAGAACAAATACGGAATTGAAGAAGATGACTTTTTATCTGCTGAAATAGAAGCCGTTCCTGCTGGAAAAGCAAGAGATTTTGGATTAGATCGTTCTATGATTTTAGCTTATGGACAAGATGATAAAGTATGTGCGTATAGTTCTTTAAGAGCATTCTTAGATTGTCCTCCTTGTTCTAAGACGATTAGTTGTATTTTGGTGGATAAAGAAGAAATTGGTAGTGTTGGTGCTACAGGTATGTGCTCTAGCTTTTATGAATATGCTATTGAAGAGATTTGTGAGTTACTAGGTCATACGGAGAGAACGGCAATTGCTAGATGTTTATCTGCATCTTGTATGTTATCTAGTGATGTTAATGCGGCTTATGATCCTCTTTATAGTGATGTTATGGATAAGAGAAATGCTTCTTACTTTAATCATGGGGTTGTTTTCTGTAAATATACTGGATCTCGTGGAAAGAGTGGAAGTAATGATGCTGATGCAGAATATATTGCAAAACTTCGTAATATTATGGATCATGGAAATGTTCATTTTCAAATTTCTGAACTTGGTAAAGTAGATGCTGGTGGAGGAGGAACTATTGCCTATATTCTGGCAAATAAAAACGTTAATGTGATTGATTGTGGAGTAGGTGTTCTTAGTATGCATGCTCCTTGGGAGGTTACTGCAAAAGCGGATATTTACGAAGCATATAAATGTTATTTAGCTTTCTTACAAGAGGCCTAACGAATCCGTTAGGCCTCTTTTTATTGTCAAATTTTTATGAAAATGTCAGTGAAATCATTTTGAGAAAATGTCAGTAGAGTATTTTTTTGATAACATCAAAA
>CANRPY010000031.1 GCA_947632595.1 uncultured Bacilli bacterium
AAAACAACAGCATCCGAAACATAGTTTTGAATCATGCCAAATAAACTCTCTTTCACACGATCCATAGTAGGTCTTGTTCCATCAAGATCAAATCCTAAAAGATTTCTTCCTTTATAAAGTCCACTAATGATTTTCATGAAAACACATCCTTTGATTAGAGATTTTCTGAAATTTTTGATTCATTTCCATGATAAAAAGGTTAAGTTCTGTCTCCTTAACTTTATATTTTTGAAAAGTTGGATGACACATGATTTTCTCCTTTAAAGATTCCTTAGGAGATATAGAATACTCCTTTAAGATAGCAGTAAGTTCTAAATCCGAAAAAACTTCATCTTGTACTTCTTTTAAAGAGCAAACACAAGAACAAGAATCCAACGCATTCAATAAATTGTCAACTTTTTCCATTAAATCCATCATAAGTTTATTCTATCACAATTTATTGGAAAACATCTAAAAAACTAGAAAGAGCAGATACTTTTTCACCAATTTTTTCTATTCGATCAACAAACCTTGTATGGTATCGCTCTTTTGCAAGCTTATTAAGCGCATAAACAGAAGAATTATCTTGAAAGATCTGCTCATAGAAATGAGATTCATCCCTTAATAAACGATATAAGTCTTTATGTTTGCGAATATATTCAAGAGTTTCATAAGACATAGACTACCTCCTATTTCCATTCGAGTTCCCTACTCCAATATCTTGAAGAAATCCAATCGTTTTTTGAATATTCTGAATTCCTGTTTGAACATGTTGAAAGTCTACTTTCCGAATCATCTCAAAAAGATCTTTAAAGGCACTAAAATCAATGGTTTCTCCACTTCTCATAAATTGATTCCAAATACTATGCTTTTCTCCATAAATTTCATATAGCTCATAGAGTTGCTGCCAAGAAGCATTTCCCTTTAGCACTTGTTTTGCAAGTTCTGGATGAACTCTCGCAAAAGATAAAAACTTCTCTTTTGACATAACATCACCAGTATAATATATGAAAAGGCAAGAAAAAAAAGACATAAGTCTTTTCCTTCATTATTGTAAAAAGTCATCGATTGTCATTAATCGGTCATCAATCTCTTCTAAAGAAACTCTCTCTTTCTTAGGTACTTCTAAAACATCTTCACTAGGAACATCTTCTTCTTTTATCATCTCTTCTTGATGAAGATTAGGTCTAACTAAAGAAGCAACGACAAAGGCATCAAGAATACTTCCTTTAGAAATTTGACTTCCCGTAGAATAACGATCCGTAATTGGTAATTCCGTTAACTTAATAGTAGTAATCTCATCTTTCTTAATTCCAAGATATCCTTTATTATCTGTAATAAAAGTAGTAAGAACAGAATAAGGATGAGATTTCACTTCTCTTAAAACTTGAATACCTCTTCTTGTACGGGTAGATAATTCAAATTCAGAAAGACGAACTCTCTTACCAGTACCCTTCGTAGTAAGAATACTAATAAACTCATGAACTGTATAAGAGAAATTATTAACAGAAACAACATAATCATCTTTTAATTTCATTCCTTTAACACCAGAAGCTTTTACCCCAACAAGTGGAACTTCTTGAACAGGAAAACTTAGTCCATACCCAGTATTAGTAGTCATAAAGATTGTATCATAATCTTCTACCATAACAGAAATAACGCAATCATCTTCTTTTAAATTCATACAACTACTAGCTTTATTGTATCTCTGTAATTTAAAATCTTTTAACTTGCTTCTCTTAATCATACCATTTTTAGAAGCAATAATAATATTTTTATCACTAGAGAAGTCATAAGCAGGAACACAGCCAACAATACTTTCCTCACTTGGAACTTCAATTAGATTAGAAACATGCTTTGGCATATCTTTCCATTTTAAATCAGGAATAATATGAACCGGTATATGAAGATAATTTCCTCCACTCGTAAAGACAAGTAACGTATCCGTTGTATTCATCTCATAGAATCCAATCAAATAATCGTTTTCCTTTAAAGTTAAATCTTCCATATTAGAAGAAGAATAACTTCTAAAAGACGTTCTTTTTAGATATCCATCTTTTGTAAGTAAAACAACAACATCTTCACGAGGTATCATAGCGGCTTCATCAATCTTAATTTCTGTAATCGTATCCTTAATATCCGTAATTCTAGGAGTTGGATACTCATCTCTAACAGCACGTAAATCTTTCTTCATAACAGACTTCATAGCTTCTTCACTCTCAAGAATAGCCGTAAGTCCCTTAATAATCTTTTGTAAAGCAGCAAGTTCATTTTCCAAAGCAACAACATCGGTATTAGTTAATCGATATAATTGCAACGTAACAATTGCTTCAGCCTGTTCTTCACTAAACGCAAATTCTTTTACCAAATTATCTTTGGCATCAGTCTTATTTTTACTTGCACGAATGACACGAATAACATCATCCAAAATAGAAATACATTTAATCAATCCTTCTACAATATGGAATCTAGCCTTCGCATGGGCAAGATCAAACTCTGTTCTTCTTCGAACCACTTCTCTTTGATGAGCAATAAAAGCATCTAAAGCATCTTTTAATCCAAGTAATTTTGGTCTACGATTCACAATAGAAACCACATTAAAGTTATAACTGATTTGCATATCTGTATTTTTTAAAAAATAATTAAGAATTAACTCAACATTCGCATTCTTCTTAAGTTCAATAACGATTCGCACATCAGCAGCAGACTCATCTCTTACTTCTACAATTCCATCTACTTTTTTATCAAGACGAATTTCGTCCATTTTTTTAACCATTAGCGCTTTATTAACTTCAAATGGAATTTCCGTGATAACAATTTGTGGACCATTTTTTGTCTCTTCAATCTGGTAACGACTCTTAATAATAATTCTTCCTCTACCAGTCTCATAAGCTTCCCGAATTCCTTCAATTCCCTCAACGATTCCACCAGTTGGAAAATCAGGACCCTTAACAAACTTCATCAAAGTATCTAGTTCACAATTTGGATAATCTATTCTGTGAATGGTTGCATCAATCACTTCTCCTAAATTATGAGGAGGAATGTTGGTGGCATATCCAGCACTAATACCTTGAGCCCCATAAACGAGTAAAGCAGGAAAACGGGTAGGAAGAACCGTAGGTTCAACCGTAGTATCATCAAAGTTAGGGGCAAACTCTACAGTATCCTTATCAATATCTCGTAACAATTCATTACTAATTTTAGAAAGTCTTGCTTCCGTATAACGATAAGCAGCAGGAGAATCTCCATCAATGGAACCATTATTACCATGCATATCAATATAAGGAATACGAGTCTTCCAAGGTTGACTCATACGGACCATAGCATCATAGATAGAAGTATCTCCATGTGGATGGTAATTACCAATAACATCTCCAACAGTCTTAGCAGATTTACGATAACCTTTATCATAAGTATTATGTTCCTTATGCATAGAATACAAAATTCTTCTTTGAACTGGTTTTAACCCATCTCTTGCATCAGGAATAGCACGATCCTGAATAATATATTTAGAATAACTTCCAAATCTTTCTCCCATGATGTCTTCAAGAGTATAATCAAAGATTTTCTCAATGACCTCTTCTGTTTCTGTCTTTTTCTTAGGCATTCTATCCCTACTTTCTAAAATATTTATTAACTAGCAATTTTATAATCATCTTCCAAAGAGAATTCAACATTCTCTTCAATCCATTCTTTACGAGGAGGAACATCATCTCCCATAAGAATAGAAACACGTTTCTCAGCAAGCTGAGCATCTTCTATATTAACACGAATTAAAGTTCTAGATCCAGGCTTCATTGTAGTCTCACATAACTGATCAGCATTCATCTCACCAAGACCTTTATAACGTTGAATTTCACATTTTTTTCCTTTACTCTTTTGTTGCATCTCTTCTACCGTATAAGCATATTCAATTTCTTTCCCGCTTTGAATCTTAAAAAGAGGAGGCAAAGCAACAAATAAACGACCATCTTCAATTAATGGTTTCATATATCGATAAAAGAATGTAAGAAGCAAACATTGAATATGACCCCCATCTTCATCCGCATCACTCATGATAATGACTTTATTATATTGACAATCATCAATATCAAAATTAGGTCCATATCCAGCACCAATCGTATAGATAATCGTATTTAATTCTTCATTCTTAAAGATTTCTTCTTCCTTAGTCTTCTCTGTATTTAAAACCTTACCACGTAGAGGAAGAATAGCCTGATATCTACGATCTCTTCCTCCCTTAGCAGAACCACCTGCAGAATCTCCCTCGACTAAGAATAATTCATTACGTGTTTTATCCTTGCTTTGAGCAGGAGCAAGTTTTCCAGATAAACTTCTTTCTTCTTTCTTTTTAGAAGTCCCTTTTCTAGCTTCTTCTCTTGCTTTTCTAGCAGCTTCACGAGCAATTTTACTACGTAAACTCTTTTGAATAATATCGGTAGCAATTGATTTATTTTCTTCTAAATAAACTTGTAAATTTTGACTAACAATTGCTTCTACTGCATTTTTAGCTTGAGGAGTACCAAGTTTTCCTTTTGTTTGTCCCTCAAATTGTAAAATAGCTTCTGGAATTTTTAAACTAATAATAGCAGTAAGTCCCTCACGAACATCACTACCCTCAAACGCCTTATCATTTCCACGGACAAAACCATTGTTTTTTGCATAATCATTAAAGACACGAGTCAAAGCAGTCTTGAATCCTACTTCATGAGAACCACCATCTACTGTTTTAACATTATTAACAAAACTAACAATTTTTTCATTGTAAGTATCCGTATATTGCATAGAAATATCTACTTCTATTTTCTCTTTCACTCCACTAAAAGATAAAACCTTTTGTAGAGTATTTTCCCCCTTATTTAGTTCTTCAACATACTCTTCAATTCCACGTTCATAATGGAACTTGGCATCTCTTTCTCCTTCTTCATCAATGACTTCAATCATGATTCCTTTTAGAAGAAAAGCAGACTCTTGCATTCTCTCACAAATAGTCGTATAGGAAAAACTAGTAGTAGAAAAAATCTCCGGATCTGGTAAAAAACGAACCGTAGTTCCTGTTTTATTCGTAGTTCCAATGACTTTTAGAGGAACAGTAACATGCCCTCCATCTTCAAAACGAATATAACTCTCTTCTCTATCTCTCTTAATCGTAACTTCCATCCATTTCGATAAAGCATTGACAACAGAAGAACCAACTCCATGTAATCCACCAGATACTTTGTATCCATCACTTTCAAATTTACCTCCAGCATGAAGAATAGTAAAAATTACCTCAGGAGTAGATTTGCCAGACTCATGCATACCAGTAGGAACTCCACGTCCATGATCTTCCACACTAACAGATCCATCTTTATGAAGAGTAATTTTAATAGAATCTCCATATCCATTAATAGCCTCATCAACAGAGTTATCTACAATTTCCCAAACTAAATGATGAAGTCCTCTTTTATCAGTAGACCCAATATACATACCAGGTCTTTTCCGTACAGCTTCTAATCCTTCTAGTATCTTAATCGACTTTGCATCATATTTATCTGCCATCATATCACTCCTAATACCTGAACTATAATTAATTATAAACAAAAAACCTAGACTTTTCAACGAGTCTTTACCAATTTTGACACGAAAACCATTCTATCACAACAAAAAAAGAAGATTTCTCTTCTCTTAATGAAATTTAAAATCAAAGTCAAAAGGGTCCTCTTCCGGTTCTGTTTCATCTAAGGATTTACGATTATTTTTTTCACTTAAATGATGACGTTCTCCAAAATCAAACTTTTTCTTAGAAGGAGCATTTTCAACCTTTTCTTTTACACCATTACTCATTAAAATCGTCTCTTCTACTTCTTCAACATCAAAAGTACTCTTTTTCTCATGAGATCCTTTTAAAATTAAATTAGATTTTACAGAAGTTACAAAAGACTCAGAATCAATATAATCAATTAATTCATCAATAGCTCTTGTAACACGATAATCAGTAACTCCTCTATTTTCAGCAACATTCTTAACATTTTCAGCCAAATGAATCATTTTTTGATCCGTAGATAATTGAGCAAGCATCATTTTATTTTTATGATCATTCGCAACCAAATCTTTTACTTTTAAAGAATGACGATATAAGATATTTTTATAAGCTTGTGTAATAAAAGATAAACTAAATGCTAAAAAGATTAAAAAATTACGTAAATTGTCTTCTAATAAAAGACGAATAACAGGAATATGTTCCATTGATTTTTGAAAGAAACCAAAAAGTAATAAAGTAAAGATAGGCAAGATATTTAACATAGTATTTCCATTACTAAAGCATTGAATAATGGTAAGTAAAAAAGTAGCAATACTAATTCCAATCAGTAATCCATTTCCTGTATCATAAAAGCAAGAGAAAAATCCAATTAAAAGGATTGCAATCGCAAAGGATAGAACAATACTATTATTTTTCAGTTCTCTTTGAATCTCCTCTCTATATTCTTGCATAAAATTTGAAAACCGATTCTTTTTCATAAACCCACCTCTAATTGTCACCTATTATAAATGTTTTTTATAAGAAAATCAAGAAAAAAAGGCACTACTCTGCCTTTATCTCATCTCGGTATTGATAAATACGTTCTGTTTTCATTAAATAACACATCATTTGAAAACAATAATCATAATATTTACGAAGCATATATCGACTCAAATGTTGATATTTTTTATCAACCTCTCCAATAACTCCCATTTTAGTAACAACAATCTTAATCGTATGAAAAAGACTACTAGAATAAGACTTATATTGATCAATGTGTTCTACTAGATATAGATATATTTTATGAAGGATAATTCTTTTCATCTTAATCCCATTATTATCAATTGTATTATAAGAAAGAAGTAAAGGATATATCTCATCACTAACCAAATCTAATAAGTCTTCATAATCAATATTTCTAGGAAATAAATAGACTTTATCATCTAAATCATAGGCTTGATAACCCATCTTCTCAATGATTAAAGGAATATTATGAAATAAAACACTTTGACAATCAACAGAAAAACAAACACTTTTATATTTTTTAATAGATTCCATTAACAATTGAAGATTTAATAAAACTTCTAAAAAGTTTAAAAAAGCTTCTTCTGTGATTTTATAATGACGAAAAGATACCCCAACAAATTCTAAATAAGAATAAAAATCTAAATAAGTACCACGATATTTCCAATGATGAAATAAAAATTGATTCACAAAATCAAAATAAGTATATACCTGATTTTCATAAGTAACACACTTACTAGAAAGAACCTTCATAATTTTAGAATATTCTTCTCGGTAATTATTTTTAGAATCTAATTGAAAAATAGGAATTCTCATAAAGATCACCTAAAATCATATTAATCTTTTCCAAAGCAAAAATCAATCGAACAAGGCAAGGTTAAAAAATATTTATAAAAAGAAAAAAAGAAAGAAACAACACTTATAGGTTGTCTCTTAAAACTTCAGATACCTTCTCATCTAAAATAGAATATAAATAGCAACGAACCTTTTTACCAGTCTTTTCTTCAATATAAGTTCGATATCCATTTAATTGTTTTGTATAATTTTCATCAAATATATTTTTTAATTTATAATCAACGATAATAGCTTCTTCTCCTAAATCAATGAGTAAATCAATAATTCCATGTTGTAATTCTTGTTGATCATAATAATAAAATTCATACTCTTTATACATAGGATAAGATTTTAATTTTTTCATAAAATCACTATCTAAAAAAGCTCGTATTTTAGAAGTAATTTTAGAGTCTGGAATCGTATCTAAAAGAACAGGATTGGAAAAATCTAACTCTTCTAAGATTTCATGTACCTTAGTACCAAAAGCCATTGCTTGCTTTTGTTCTTTCGTAACAAGATGAATCTCCTCTTTTGAAAAGTGTCGAGCAGTAATCTCTTTAGGTTCAAAAGAAAGCTCTTCTACTTCAAAATCTTCTTCTGGCAATACCTCTAAAGCATCCTTTTTCACGACTGTTAAATATTCTTTAGAGGCAATAATATCTCGTTTAGAAAGGTAAGGGCCTAAAAGAGAAGAAATACTATTCATAATATCATAAAAGGAATGATATTTTTCTCGAATAGAACGAGGTACCATACTTCGTACTTCTCTATCCTCTTGAAAAGAAGGAAGAACAAAAATCATTTTTTCTTTTGCTCTTGTAGTCGCAACATAAAATAGTCTAATCTTTTCAGAAATTTCTTCTTGCTTGACTCTCTCTTTTAAAAGAATTTTTAAAATCGTATCTTTATAATAACCATCTACTTTAGGAAGAATAAAACCATAATGAGAATCAAATAAAATTCTATCTTTCAACTCCATCATATTAAAATTCGCAGAATATTGAGCAAAATAACAAATAGGAAACTCCAAACCTTTAGATTTATGAATAGACATAATCTGACAACTATTTTCACCCTTATCTTGAACACTAAACTTTAAATCACAATCTCCCTCAAATAAATCTTCCAAATAGCGAACAAATTGATAAATCGTATATCCCAATTTTTCACATTGTAAAGCAAGTCGATAAAAATATTCTTCCCGAACTCTTCTAGTAGAAATACTATGAGTAGATAAAATTTTCTCATCATAAGAAATAGAAGAAAATAGAGTTCGAATAAAGCGACTAAGATTCATAGTATCCAAGACTTTTGCCAATTGCAAAGCATCTTGATAGAGAATTGAATCTTGAAAATTTTTATGAATACAATACTCATAAATCTTAGAATCATCAATACGATATAAATAACTACGACTTAAAGAAACAAAAGTATAGACAAATTCTTGGTCCATTCGATTTTCATAAACACATAAAATAAATTTTAATAAATTCTTAAAAATAGCACTATCATCGGCAGCTAAAAAAGATTCATCTCTTAGTACTTTTAAAGGAATGTGAAAATATTCAAAGACTTTCTTATAGGTATCAAATCGAGTACTACGATCTAATAAAATAACAAAGTCACGATATTGAACTTCTCGTAATCCTTTCTTCTCTTTATCAAAAATCATGATATGATTGTTCATTTTTTCTTGAATGTCTTGAGCAATTAAAAAGGCTTCTTCCTCTTCCGAACGAATTCGTCCTAATTCCTCTTTAGGATACGTTAAAATGCTCATATGATAATCTTGATTAGGATCCTTCTCTTTCGTATACAAAGAGTTCCCAAAAGCCATTCTATGACTCTCCCGGTATTGAGCTCCTCCAATTTTCTCATCCATAATGGGGTCAAATAATAAATTAATATCATCCAATACTTCTTCTCTAGAACGAAAGTTTTTTAATAAATCAATCTTTTCTCCCTTGGAAGTATCTCGATACAAATTATATTTCTCACGGAAAATATCAGGGTTAGCATTACGGAAACGATAAATAGACTGTTTAATATCCCCTACCATATAGACATTATCTCGAGAGATAAGAGAAATAAACTTTTCTTGAAGATCAGAAGTATCTTGATATTCATCTACCATAATTTCTTGAAAAGAGTTTTTAATTTCTTCTCGAATATCAGGAAAATCCTCCACTAATTGAATGGCAAGTCTAGCAATATCATTAAAATTATATAAGCAGTTTTCTCTCTTATAATTTTGAAAATTCTGATCAAAATCCATAAGAAGATCAACCAAAACAGAAACATCAGAATGAGTAGATTCTAACTCCTCTAAAATCTCATCGGAACTTTGATAAACACAATATGTTTTTTTAAAGTCATCCATATAATCATAAATAGATTTTTTTAAGTTCTTTCCCTCTTCAGAACTTCCTCTTGGAACACGTAGAGAGGAATAATTCATCGAAGATAAGAATTGAGAGTAACTCTCTGCTTCAAAAAAAGGAGCAAAGTTCTCATTCATTTGAAGAACAAACTCTTCATCAAAATAATTAGGTAACTCTTCCATTAAAAGAAGAACATTTTCTCTTTTTTCTTTTAAAAACGCTAAATACTCATCCAAAAACTCTTGTTGTCTAGATTTATCAAAATTAGAAAAATAATTTTTTAAATAATCACTTTTATCATAGATTAACTCCAATTTTTGATAAGCTTTTAAAAGATATTTTTTCAAATCTTTATCATCTTTTAAGCAAAAATGATCCATTAGTTGCAAGAAAGAAGGACTTGGTTTTTGATAATGTCGATCAAGAACTTCTTCTAATAATTTCTCTCTAGCGATTACAAAAATTGTCTCATCAGTAATCGAAATATGAGAAGAAAGATTAAGTCTTGTATGATACTTTTTCACAACAGATAAAGAATAAGAATCAAATGTCGTAATATAACTACTATCCACTTTTAAAGCTTCTTCTCGCAAACCAGGAGTCTCTTGTAAGGCTTTTCGAATTCTCTCTTTCATCTCTGCAGCAGCTGCATTCGTAAACGTTAAAATAAGTAAAGAAGAAACAGAAATTCCAGAAGAAACTTTTCTCTTAACTCTCTCTGTAAGAACAGCAGTCTTTCCAGAACCAGCGCCAGCAGATACTAAAATATTAGTTCCTTCTAGGTCAATCGCACGTTGTTGTTCTTCTGTCCAAGCCATTACTGATCACCTCCTAAAAAATCAAAATCTTCCACTTTATCAAGATAGACCAAATCACGATCTTCATGGAAACAAATATCTTTATAAGGACAAAATTCACAAGAAATATTTTCTTTCCCATAAATTTTTGGATTAATAGAAAAGTTTGCTTGTAAAATATCCTCTACCCGATCTTCAATTTCTTTTTTCGTATAAGACAAAATTTTATGATAAAATTCATCATCCATAATTTTACTATAATGAGAAAAACCTTTAGTAGGATCATACTTCAATCCTTTAATAAGTTCACTGTCAAGATAAGTAGAATCAAATTTAGATAAAATATCTAATTGATCCGTAGAATATCCTTTTAACTGATAAGAATCCTTCTTTTCTTTTTCTACTTTGTCACTCCAAGTAGGATAGGAAAATAAAATATTTTGATAATAAATTCCAGTAAAAATAGGATTTTCAAAAAACTTAGAATACGTAAGTAAATATAAATAAATTGGTAACTGCATATGAAGTCCATATTTCATAGGTTCAAGATGAGTATCAATAAATCCTGTTTTATAGTCAACGATTGCAAAATACGTATCACTAACATTTTGATAAGTCATAATTTTATCTAAATATCCAACAAAGACAACATAAATATCATCTCTAACTTTAACTTCTAATTTTTGTTCAAGATACTCATTCTGAAACATAGTAAAACTCTTCTGTCTTTTTAATTCTTCTAATAACGTCTCAAGATCTCTTCGAACTCTAACCAAGAGTACAGTATCTTTTAAATTTAAATTTTTCTCTTCTAAATAGCGATTCCAAAATTCGTCTAAAGAAAATCCTTCCGTTTGATATAAGGATAAAACTTTATGATATAGGCTTCCTATAGTAGCTGCAAAAGTATCTTCAAATTCTCCTAATTTTAAAACGTATTGTAAGTAATAATGAAATTGACATTCTTGATAAGTATTTAAAGCAGTATAAGAAAGTTTAAAAGGATAATCTAATTGTTGTAGATATAAATCCCGTGAAATCCCTCCAAAAGTAGATTGATATTGTCGGTAAGGAATCGAATACTTAGAAGCAAACATTTGGAAAGAAGGATTTTTTTCTCCATATAAATAAAACTGATCAAGATATTCTCCAAGTCGTAATTGATTGTAAAGATGAGAATATTCTTTATCTACTATATCTTCACGAATAATAGAAAAATCATAATCCTGAATCATACTAGAAGGATAGTATTGTTGAAAAGGACTAGACAAAGGATAACTAATCACTAAATGAGAAATTTTAGAAAAAATAGATGCAAGTACCTTCTTACGTCTAACATTAACATAAGTACTTGGATAAATTCCTATTTCTTCTTTTTCGAGATCGGATAAATAATCGGTATCTTTTGAGATTGTAGGTAAAATATCTTGATTAAATCCTAAAACAAAAACATAATCATCAGAAGAAAAAGGATAGGTATAAATATCTTTAATGCAAACAGCTTCTTCATAACTAGGATTTGATAAATAAGTATTTTTTAAAATCTCAATAAGAATCTCTCTTTTCGCATCTCCTTCCTCAAGTTCTGCAACCTCGACAAGAGCATCACATAAAAGTTTCACAATAGGATCAGAAGAAGAAATAGAAATCTCTCCCGTCTTTAAATATTGTTGAACAATTTGACTACTATAAATAGAATCATGATGAGGAATCTCAATAGGAATTTGATAATAAGAAAACATCTTTTCTAAAGAGAAAAAAGCATCCTCTGAAACATTACATAAAAAGATTTTAGAAAAAGGAATACCCTTCTGAAATAATTCACGAATTTTAACACAAACAAAATGAATCTCATCTTCCATAGTAGAAAATTGATAAACTGGCATAGAAAGAGAAACCTCATCAACCTCTACTTTGTAGGAAAGGACTTCTTCTTCATAACGCTCCAAGTCATAAAGAGATGCTACCTCTATTTCTGTATTTTTAAGATACTCATGAAAAGAAGGAGAAAAAGTAAGTAAATTCTCATTCCTTAATTCTTTCTTTAAATCTCTTAAAAAACAAAGTTTAGAAGAAGAATATTCTATATCTTGTATAGGATATAAATAATTTAAATAAGTAAGACAAACATCAACAGGATAATGATATTTAGAGATTAAATAAGAAACACTCTTCCAATCATAAGAGAAATAGTAATGTTCAAAAAAATCTTTCTTAGAATAAAATTTCATAGAATGAAGAGAATCATTCTTCTCCTCCTCTAATAAAATTTTCTTTTTATATTCACTAGGACAAATCATAATCTTCTGCATAAGTACCACCATTCTTATTATAACAAAAAAAAGATTATAACAAAATTATAATCCTTTTTAAATGAAAATATATTCATGATTCATTTTAGTATTTTGAAATTCATCCAATAAATGGTCTTTATCTAATCTGGAATAATAGTCCAACCTTGCGCTTCTGTATAAGGCCTCAATGTACAAACAAATCGGAATGTATTTAAGGAAGGATTCTGATCCCTAGTAACATATTGACTTCCATCCCAACAGTAATGAACATAAGCATCTGTGTGTGTATGACCCGCCGTACACTGCCATGAATAACCGGGATAAATAACTCTAGTTCCTCGAACATCACAATTGTTTCCGACAGGTCCACAAGATCCTGTGTTACAAGAAATTTGTTCAGTACCACAAAAACGGCCATCATAATTAGAATATTTATTTACAGTGGCAGTTCCCCCTCCACATGGTGCACTACAATCAGAAGTATCAGAACGATAACTGGAACAACAGTCCTCCAAAGAGAAAGTTCTATCACAAACAATATCACTAGAAACTTTACCAGTACTAGAAGTAATTTTAGCAACAACTTTATAATAATTGCTTTCTCCTCCAGAAATACATTTAGGAAGATTTATATGGTTATCTGTAGTATAAGCTCCACCATTTATGCTATATTTTATAGAACGAACTCCGCCAAAAGAGGCTTCATCTTTAGTATTTTCAACATGAATGGTACCATTAGAGTCAATGCTACAATATCCTGTAGGTTCAGATTCAATATAAAATTCATCAACCGTTCCATCACAATACCCTTTATTGCCAGCGGCATCTTTTACATAATAATCTCCTGGATAAAAGCGATAATAGCTTCCACTTTTATCAAATATTTGAGGCTTAGGTTTCGAAGAACAACCAGAAGAGGTACCATCACTATTTCTAGCATCTGAACAACTAAACGTATACTTAACAGAATAACAAACGCGTCGACACCTCCACTTTCCACAAACTGTCACACAGTCTGTATTTTTATGAGAATAGCTACATTTCGGTGCAGTGACATCAATTTTTACTCGAACTTTTTTACAACTTTCTGTATTTCCAGCTTTATCAGAAACATATCCATTGGAACCTCCAGAACCAGGACCAACATCACGATTCATATTACTATGAAAGCTTTGTTGAATAACTTTTTTACCTCTACTGTCTTCTTCACAACCACTTTCATATATTTTGGAATCTCCAATACACTCTCCTGTAACAGTTACCTTTTTATTAGTCCAATTAGATGTAGATGCAGTTGTTTTACAAGTAGGAGCTGTTTTATCTATTTTAACATACTCAAGGGAACTCTCTTTAGAGCAATTCCCCGCATTATCACAACTAGTATAGATAATATGTTGATTCCCTTCATTCGAAATCAAATAACTATATGCATAATTATTAGTTACATTCTTAGAAAGTGCACCACTGGATTTAAGAGTAGAAGCAGAACAACTACTTCCATTCCTATTTTGTTCATAATAGAAATAATTAATTTTATCATGTCCAGACAATTCCGCAGTTCTACTGGAATTTGTTAAATCATCTCGCACATAACTTTTTGGAATGTAAGCAACCACACTTTTATTTGTCCAATTATCATTTGGAGAAATAGATCCACATTTTTCATCAGGATAATAAGAAGTTGATGTTCCTTTCAAAACGTACTTAGGATCAGGAACAGGAGGTGCAGTAATATCAATATTGAAATAGAAATTAACGGTTGTACAGTTTCCTGCTTTATCACATGCCGTGAA
>CANRPY010000032.1 GCA_947632595.1 uncultured Bacilli bacterium
TACAATTAACAGTTTTACTATATCATATCATTTTAATTTTTTTATCTTTTTGGTCTCACATCATTTACAACTACACAAGATACATTGACTTTTTTATAAAGTTCTAGGATTCTATAATGGAATTGTTCTAGAAAAATGGTATAATGAGTATGAGAGGAGTACTGCTATGTCTGTTTATATAAAAGGAAATTACACAAAAACTATTTTTTCTTCTACATCAGGGTATTATGTAGGGCTTATGAAAGTAAAAGAAACAAATGATGAAGAAAATCAAGATATAGTAGGTAGAACGATAACGTTTACTGGTTATTTTCATGAATTAAATACAATAGATACTTATCTATTTTATGGAAACTTTATGAATCATGAAAAATATGGAAACCAGTTTCAAGTAGAAAGTTATGAAAGATGTAAACCAGAAGAAAAAGATTCCATCATAGAATTTTTAACAAGTGGTCTCTTTAAAGGAATTGGAGAGAAAAAAGCAACTGCAATCGTAAATGCTTTAGGAAAAGATACACTAAAAATCATTTTAGAAGAACCAAATAATTTAATCTTAATTCCTACCATTTCAAAAAAAGATTCGGAAATCCTACATGAAAAACTAAAAGAATATGAATCTAGTTATGAAATCATACTTTATTTAACAGAAAAAGGATTCTCTACAAAAGATTGTATGTTGCTTTATAATAAATACAAAAAGAAAACAAAAGAAGTAATCGAAGAAAATATCTATCAAGTAATCGAAGATATGAATGACATGAACTTTAAAAAGATAGATATGATTGCCATCCGTTCTGGACTTGAATTAACATCAGAAAATAGAATTCAAGCAGCGATTCTCTATATTATGGAAGAAGTAAGTAACACCTATGGACATAGTTATTATTTTTATGGAGAAATAGCCTCTTACTTACCAAGAGTACTAGGTGTATCAGTGGAAGAAGAAAAAATAGAAAGATGTCTTACAAGCCTTGAGATGGCAACTAAAATTATAAAAAAAGAAAATCGTTATTATAAAAAAGAGATGTATGAAGCAGAAACTCTAATTGTAAAAAGATTTCGACTATTAAATAGTAATAAAGAAAAATCAAGTACAAATTTAGAAGAAACCATCTCAAAATTAGAAGAATTTTATCAAATAACGTATAACGAAGAACAAAAAGAAGCAATTAAAAAGAGTTATTTAAAAGATTTCTTAATCATCACAGGAGGACCAGGTACAGGAAAAACAACCATAATGAAAGGGATCTGTGAACTATATCGAGAAATGAATCATCTATCTTACGAAAAATTAAATGAGAAAATTGCTCTTTTAGCGCCTACTGGTAGAGCAGCAAAAAGAATGAGTGAAGCAACAAATATGACTGCAAGTACCATTCACCGCTTCCTAAAATGGTCAAAAGATACCAATCACTTTCAAGTAAATGAATATAATAAATCGAAAGTAGAATTTGTAATGATTGATGAAGCGAGTATGATTGATACCTATTTATTTGCAAACTTATTAAAAGGAATTTCTAGTAATTGTAAAATAGTAATTGTAGGAGATGATCATCAACTTCCATCCGTTGGTCCAGGACAAGTTCTTCATGATTTAATAGAAAGTAATATGCTAGAAGTAGTAGAATTAAAAGAATTATACCGTCAAGGAAAAGACTCCAATATTATCTCTTTAGCATACGATATTAGAAATCAAAGAATTAATGAAGATATCTTTAATCAAGAAGAAGATTTAACAATGATTTCTTGTCGGGAAGAAGAAGTAATAGACTATATTGAAGACATTGCAACAACCTATAAAGATATCTCCTATAAAAAATTCCAAATCTTAGTTCCAATGTATAAAGGAC
Organism: uncultured Bacilli bacterium; assembly: GCA_947632595.1. Taxonomy (GTDB): domain Bacteria; phylum Bacillota_I; class Bacilli_A; order RF39; family UBA660; genus UBA3789. The sequence continues at coordinate 1,854 of CANRPY010000032.1, forward strand.
TAACAGGAATTGATGAGATCAATAGAAGAATTCAAGAAATCGATAACCCAAAAGAAAATAAGAAAAAAGAACAAAAACAAGGAGAAGTAACATTTAGAGAAGGAGATAAAGTTATTCAATTAACGAATATGCCAGAAGATAATATCTACAATGGAGATATTGGGCTAATTGATAGAATCTCAACTACTAATAAAAAAGAAATTAAGATAGATTTTGATTCTAACCTAGTAAAATATACACCTGCAAACTATGGAAACTTTCGTCTTGCCTATGCGATTAGTATTCATAAAGCACAAGGTTCTGAGTTTGATATTGTGATACTTCCGATGGTGAAGAATTATCGTAAAATGCTATATCAAAGACTTCTATATACAGCAGTTACAAGAGCCAAAAAGAAATTATACATCATTGGAGATATGGATGCCTTGAAAATAGCATCCAAAAATACCGATACAGAAATTCGTAGAACAACAATTAAAGATTATTTAGTAAATGGTATAATCTAAGAAAAATACCTCATAATAATAAAGAGGTGATAATTTGAAAATGATGTGGATGGAAGCCATAGGATTCCTTGGTGGAGCAACCATGTTAGCCTATTTTTATATGAAAAAGCATCCTGAAAAGATGAAAGAAATGAAAAATAGCATCAAAGAAATGAGTCGTATGGTATACAACAAATTAGACACGGAAGACTAGTCATAGTCTTCTTTTTGTATTATAATGAATAAGAGGTGTAAGAATGATAACCATAAAAAGTGAACGAGAAATTGACTTGATGCGTCATGCAGGAATGCTTGTATCAAAGATGCACCAGTTTATTAAACCTTATATTAAAGAAGGAGTAACAACAAAACAATTAGATGAATTATGTGAAAAATTTATAAGAGATCAGGATGCTGTACCAACTTGTAAAGGATACGAAGGCTATCCTGCAACACTTTGTACTAGTGTGAATGATACCGTAGTGCACGGAATTCCAAATGATGAGCCACTAAAAAATGGAGATATTATCTCAATTGATGTGGTAATCGGATACAAAGGATATCAAGGAGATGCTGCATGGACATATGCAGTAGGTGAGGTTAGTGAGGAGAAGAAATATTTGATGGAGCACACAGAAAAATCTCTATTAGAAGGATTAAAAATGGTAAAACCAGGAAATCGTATTGGAGATATTTCTCATGCAGTAGAAGAATATGCAACTTCCCATCACTTAGGAGTCGTTAGAGAATTATGTGGCCACGGAATAGGGCAAGAAATGCATGAAGAACCAGAAGTACCTAACTTTGGAATTCCAAATACAGGGCCACTCTTAAAAAAAGGAATGGTTATCTGTATTGAACCAATGATTACCTATGGTCATAGAGATGTCTATGTCATGCCAGATGAATGGACAGTCAAAACACTAGATCATAGTGATGCCGCTCATTACGAGCATACCGTATTAGTAACCGAAGATGGTTATGAAATACTAACCCCAAGATTAGAAGATTAAAAAGGAGAATATATGAAGAAAAGTGTATTGTTTTTAATAAATGGATTAGGAATAGAAAAGCCAGGAAGTTATAGTATTTCCATTGATCAAGTAATGCCAAAACTTGCAAGAGTAAAAGAAACTGCTTTTTTCACAACCGCAATTACAAGTTCCCTAGAATACAAAAGTGCTTATCAGCGTTTTTTCTTAGGAGACACCTATCGTGCAGAAATAGACTATATTAAAAACAATGTCTTAAATGATAACTTAAAAAATAATCAAGTTTATCAAAGCTTTGTAACAGCAGTATCACGACCAAATACAAAACTACATTTTTTTGTAGAACCAACCAATGACAAAGTAGTAGAAGAGTTAAATACCTTAGTAAATACCCTAACTCTAGAACCCAATAAGAAAATTTATCTCCATTTAATTTTGTCACAACAAACCATCAACGAATATGATAATTTAATCTCTATTATTAACTATATTAAATATCATTTAAATACGCATATTACAGTAGGTTTTGTTATGGGAAAAGAATACCTACCAGAAGTATTAGATGAAAAAAGTTTTGATTATGCTAAAAAATTATTTTTTATGTGTTCTGCCGAGAGATGGACAGAAACGGATAAAAAGCTAGAAAATTTAAAAATCGATAAAATACGACCATGTGAAGTACAAGGATTCTGTACGAATAATGATTGTTACTTATCCAATCAAGATACGATAATGTTTTTTAATACACGAAGAGATAATTATGACAATATCATGGAAGCGATTTATAAAAAAGCTCCTGAGATGTTTAAAGAAACAGTAGATATGCCATGTTATTCCTTAATTAAACTATACACAAATTATAATATCCCATCCTTTATTGAAAACATCACATATCCAAATAGTTTATCAAACGTATTAGAAAAACATCAGAAAAAAGCATTAATCATCACAGATCCAGAAAACAGAAGTCTAGTAAACTTTTATGCAAATGGCTTGAATGCAGTCAATAATCCATCCATTGGTTTTATTGATAAAACAGAAAATCTTTATCAAAAAGAATACATTGAAAAATTAATTGAGGATACTCCGTATGATTTATTTATCTTTGATTATCATATGGATACATCAAAAGATATTAATCATTTAAAAACACAATTATCAAGTCTAGATGTCATTATAGGGAATTTAGCAGATGTTTGCGTCAATAAACACTCTTTATTTATTACATCCTTATATGGTCTAAAAAAAGAATTGCCAATTGCCGAATATAACGATGAAAAAGTATTAATCGACTATGAAATGCAAATACCAATCTTCTTCTTAGACTATATGTATCCTCATGGAAAATATATGTTAGCACCAGGAGAAACCAATGATATTTTACAATCTGCTCTACGTTGTATTGTAGAAGATGATACTCTATATAGTCTCATTAGAGAAAAAGGGTTATTAAATAATTTAATCAAAGCATTTAAATAAGAAAGAAGGAAATTGATGAAAACCATTGTTTTAGCATCTAATAATAAACATAAGATAAAAGAAATAAAAGAAATCTTAGGAAATGTGAACATTTTATCATTAGAAGAGATTGGCTATCGGGATGAAATCGAAGAAACTGGTTCCACATTTGAAGAAAATGCAACGATCAAGGCAGAAGCAATTCATAAATTCCTAAAAGAAAAAAATCTATCTTACCCAGTAATGGCAGATGACTCTGGTTTATGTTGTGAAGGACTAAATGGTTCACCTGGAGTCTATAGTGCAAGATATGCAGGAAACCACGATGATAAAGCAAATCGTGAGAAAGTAATCAAAGAACTAAAAGGAAAAACCAAAGAAGCCTACTTTGTTTGTGATATTGTCTATATCGATGAAGAAGGTAAGAAAAAGAATTATGTTGGAAAAACCTTTGGTGAAATCATAGAAGAAGAAAAAGGGAGAACTGATTTTGGATACGATTGTATCTTCTATTCAAAAGATTTAAAAAAGACTTTTGGAGAAGCAGAGGAAGAAGAAAAAAATGAAGTTTCTCATAGGAGAAGAGCAATCGAAGAACTAAAAAAAGAATTATAGGAGAATCCCATGAAAAGAAGAAATATTCCCGGAATGATTTTAATGATAATAAATGCAACTCTTTTAGTAGCAAGTCTTGTACTTAGTATTTTGTTTCAAGAAAGTCTCTTATGGAAAATAGGAATCATTCTATTCTCTTCTTTTTTTCTAACATATTTTACATTAACAGCGATAGAAGATATGCGAAAAAATAGAAAAGAAGATAGTCCTCTAAAAAGAATTGCAAATTGCTTTTGGGATACCGCAATAACCTTAGTAGGAATCTTTCTAACAATAAAACTATCATCTCCAGGAAATTGGATCATTTTCTCAATCTTTTGTCTATTAGGAGTAGGAGAAGTCCTCTTATCCGCAATGTATCAGGGAAAAGAATTCAAAAAAATCATGGAAGTAACGACTATTTTTCTAAGTATCATAGGGATAATATTAAGAAGTACAAACATCTTGATAAAGATATTAGGCATGATTGGTATTTTCCTAATATATTTAGGAAGACTCTTAGAAAAAGAAGAAAATACTCCTCTTTCTACATCCGTAGAAGGAGTAGGAGTCATTGCATTTGGAATATTTATCATTTTCATCTAGAAAATATGTGTTATAATACTAAATAGTAGGAGTGAGACAATGGATATAATCAAATATATAATTTTAGGAATATTACAAGGAATTACAGAACCACTTCCCATATCAAGTAGTGGGCACATTTACATTATAAAAGCAATTTTAAATACCGATATTTTAAGTGATCTCAGTCTAGAAATCTTTCTAAACTTTGCATCCTTTATCGCTATTCTTTTAATCTTTAGAAAAGATGTATGGAGCCTAATCAAAGGATTCTTTACTTATCTTTCTACCAAAGGAAAAGAGTGTAAGGAAGAATTTAAATACTGTTGGTTATTAGTACTAGGAACAATACCAGTTGGAATATTAGGACTAACCGCAAAAGATGCAATGGAGACTCTTCTTTCTAAAAATATCTTTTTAGTAGGAATTGGATTTGCCGTAACAGCAATCGCACTATTGCTAGTCATGAGAACAAATGGAACAAAGAAAGATAAAGATATCACCATAAAAGATGCAATCGTAATTGGACTTTACCAAGCAATTGCCATTGTACCTGGAATATCAAGAAGTGGAATGACACTAGTAGGAAGCTTATTAAGTGGATTAGAAAATAAAACAGCACTAAAATATTCCTTTATGTTGTATTTACCAGTAAGCGTTGCGACCATGTTAACAGGAATTAGTGAAGTAGCAGCTCAAACAATGGATTTCAATCACATCTTATTCTATGCAGCAGGAATGTTAGGAGCAGGAATCTTTACCTACGTTTCCTATAACTGGCTAAGTAAAATCGTGGAAAAAGGAAAACTTTGGAGATTTTCTCTATACTTATTTGCAGTAGCCCTTTTTACCATTATGTTATTTATATGAGGAGGATAGAAAATGAACAATCAGATGTCAAGAAAAAAGTTTTTAATTCTAACAGTCCTTTTCTATATTGCCCTATATATTGTAATTAAATTATTTATTGTTTACACACAAGACCTATATATGGATAATAATGTATATGAAAAAGAATATAATATTGGAAAAGTATTAAAAGTAAATGCCTACACAGAAGAAGAAAAAGAAGAGACTTCTTATTATGAAACAGCATCTTCACAATATAAAGTAAGATTTAAAGATTTTCTAAAAGATTTTGAAGCAGGAGATTCTGATCAAAATTATGAATATCATTTACTATATGATGAAGAAAATAATGTAGAAGCAGCTTTTATGGTAGGTCAATTTGAAACCCAAATGCACAATATTAAAACCTATGACGAATCCAGTTATTATTATGAATTTAATCATTTTCCATTATATATATCAAATGTTTTAAGAGAAAATTTCTTAAAAAAACACGAAATCAAAGATGATGTAGATTTAATTAAATACATAAGAGAAAGAAAAAAGATAGATTGTAATTTTAAAACACCAATTATTACCATTAAAGAAAATTTCTTCTTTAACTTTGTAGAAAGTAATCTACCAATTCTAGATAATATAACATATATAGAAGGAGATTATAGAGGATATATCTATGAGACAGATTCCTTTAAACAAGCATGTATCATAAAAAATAAAAAACTATATTGTCTAACATTCTATAAATTAGATTATTTTACAGATGAAAAAATACAAGACATTATAGAGTCTCTTGAAATTATAAAGTAAGCGCCTAGCGCTTTTTTCTATACAAAAATACTCTTTTTATTTAAAAAAGAATTTGATAAAATAAACATAGGAGATGAAGATATGAAAAAAAGAAAAAAATGGAAAAGAGAAAATGCTATATGGAAAAGTATAGGAATAACCCTTCTATATTTATTAATATTTTATTATTGGGAACATCCCGCTCTTGATTTACAAAATGGAGCCTTCTATTTCTATATCATTCCTGCAATATTTATTTTTCTGCTTTGTGATTCCATACAATCATCTGGAATTCGTTTTGAGAATATGCAAACAGGAAAAATAGATATACGATTTGGAAATGATTTTAAGAAATGGTTGATCATACCAGTAATATTCTTATGTTTAGGACTTATTTATTTTGTAAATTCACCACTTTTTAACGCAAAAAAGTATTATGAACGAATCGATATTGATACAACCAAAACATTCCAAGAAGAAATTAAAGAAGTAGATTTTAATAAAATACCATTATTAGATAAAGATTCCTCAGAAAAATTAGGAGATCGTGTAATGGGTGGAATGAGTGAATTAGTATCTCAATACGATGTATCAAACGAATACACACAAATTAATTATAACGATGAAATTATAAGAGTAACTCCTTTAGAATATAATGGACCAATTAAATGGTTTACCAATCGCAAAAAAGGAATTACAGGCTATATTACAGTTAATTCTACAACTGGAAAAGCAAAACTAGTTAAATTAGAAAAAGGATTGAAATATGCACCATCTGCATTATTTAATGAAAACCTATATCGTAAATTACAATTTGCATATCCAACTAAGAATTTTGATTCTATAAATTTTGAAATTGATAACAAAGGAAATCCATACTGGGTAGCAAGTGTTGTAAAATATCATGGAATAGGGCAAAGAAGAGAAGTAACAGGAGTTGTTATTCTAAACCCAATTACAGGTAGTTCCAAATATTACAAATTAAAAGATGTTCCATCATGGGTTGACCATGTATATGAAGCAGAATTAATATTAGAACAAGTAAATGATTGGGGATCATACAAAAATGGATTTATGAACTCCTTATTTACCCAAAAAGATGTAGTCGCAACAACAACAGGATACAATTATTTAGCTTTTGATGATGATGTATATTTATATACAGGAATTACTTCTGTTTTAGCAGATGAATCAAATATTGGATTTATTCTAACAAATATGAGAACAAAAGATACAAAGTTCTATAGTATTGCAGGAGCAGAAGAATATTCCGCAATGGACTCTGCAGAAGGACAAGTTCAACAAATGGATTACACATCTACTTTCCCATTATTAATTAATTTAAATGGAGAACCAACCTATTTAATTAGTTTAAAAGACTATGCAGGTCTTGTGAAAATGTATGCATTTGTAGATGTCGTAGATTATCAAAAAGTAGTTGTAACAGATGCCTCAAAAGGAATAGAAGTCGCAGCAGATAACTACTTAAATGAAGTTGTTGAAAAACAAACATCAGGAGAGAAAATAAAGAAGTCCATTCGAATAGAAGATAAACAAGAAGTTGTGATTGAAGGAAATACCTATTATTATTGGAAAGACCAAGATGGTCAAAAATATAAAGTATCAATTAAAGTAAATAAAAACCGCCTACCATTCCTACAAAACGGTGAGGAAGTAGAAATAGAATATCAAAAAGAAGCTGATGTCATAAACATTACTTATCTAAAATAGAAAGGAAATTTTATGGAAAAAGTATATTTTATTAAAGAAATTACCAAAGAAAATGTAGTAAAGATTTATGAAGCACTTGGAAAAGAATTAAAAGGAAAAGTGGCAGTAAAAGTTCATTCTGGAGAAGCAGGAAATCAAAACTATTTAAAGCCTGATTTTATGGTACCAATTGTAGAAAAAGTAAAAGGAACGATAGTAGAATGTAATACCGCTTACGAAGGAGAAAGAGACACAACAGAAAAGCATCAAAAACTAATGGAAAATCATGGATGGAGTAAATATTTTAATGTTGATATTATGGATAGTGAAGGAGAAAAAACACTAGGAATTCCAAATGGAAAAGTACTACATGAAAATTATGTTGGTACTCATATCGATAATTATGATTCTATGCTTGTACTATCTCATTTTAAAGGACATCCTATGGGTGGATATGGTGGTGCTCTAAAACAGCTTTCTATTGGAGTAGCATCAGGACATGGAAAAAGATATATTCACTGCTGTGGACATGAAGGAAGTTATGATGATATGTTTAAACAAAAACAAGAAACGTTTTTGGAATCCATGGCAGATGCCGCATCATCTGTAGTAAACTACTTTGGGGATAACATAGCCTATATCAATGTAATGGCAAATATGAGTGTTGACTGCGACTGCTGTAATGTCGCAGAAGATCCTTGCATGAAAGATATTGGTATTCTAGCTAGCCTAGATCCAGTAGCAATCGATCAAGCTTGTATTGATTTAGTGAAAAATTCGAATGACCCAGGTCGTGATCATCTACTTGAAAGAATCAATTCAAGAAAAGGAACTCATACAATAGATGCAGCAGCAGAACTAGGAATCGGTTCTAAAGAATATGAGCTTATTGAAATAAAATAACAGGTTCGAAAAGAATCTGTTTTTTTACGCTTATTGACAACTTATAACAAATCTCAACAAAAGGTTAAGAAAAGGGATGTTATAATTAAAATTAAGAAAGGGTTGAAAAAATGGAAGAAGAAAAGAAATTAGAAACAAAAAAGAAAGGGAATGGTTTATTAATTACGATTATCGTATTATTAGTAATCATCATACTACTATTAGGATTCTATATTTGCTATGACAAAGGAATTATATTCCAAGGTAATGCAGAAAAAGACAAAGAAGCAACAGAGAAAAAAGAAAAGACAGAAGAAGAGGAAAATATTGAATTTTCAGAAAGTGAATTGGAAGAATATGTAAATTCTATTAGACCAGTTAATATTGGCCCATCTGCATTAATCTATAATTCAAATGGAGTAAAGGAAAGTGAACTATCTCCAAGAGAAAAGATTGAGTATATTGGTGTAAATCTAAATATGAAAGCAGTATCAAATGGAAATGAAGCATATTTATCTGAAAATGATGTTAAAAATGCAGTAGAAAAAGTATATGGTCCAAATACCTATGAAAAAACAACATTTAATCTAGGATGTGGAGATTACGTTTTAGAGGAAGCTACTGGAAGATATGTTACAATAACAGGATGTGGTGGAAGTTCTACAACAATCGTAAGTAATCCTGTTGTAGAATATAAAGCAACAAACAAAAAATTAGAAATTACAACAGCTTATGCATTTTATAGTATAGCTAGTAAAAAAATATTTAAAGACTTTGATTTGCAAATGGAAATAGAATCAAGAACAGATGATGCAAGTCCTATGACAGAAGAAAGTCTAAAAGAATATGCAAAAGCAAACCAAGATAGACTATTCCATATCACATATGTATTTGAAAGTACAGATGGAAATAACTACTATTTTAAAGAATTCAAAAATGATAAAAACGTATAAATAGATTGAGTAGAAATACTCAATTTATTTTTTGAAAAAAATTATTTTTTAGAGATTGATATCTAAAATAATTAGAGATATAATTGTCTTAAATAAGATAATAGGTGAAGCATTTTGATGGTATACCTCATCTATTAAAGTAGAAAGGAAGGAGATTCTATGGAAGGTAAAAAGAAATATTTCGTAATCATTATCTTATTATTATTTCTTAGTTTTACCATTTATACTTTCGCAAATCCAAAAAGAGAAGATTTGTATCAAAAAGAAGGAAAGGATGGATATGACTATGAAACAGAAGAAGTAGAAACAGAGGAAGGGGATGAAGAGTCCACTGAAGAAGAGACAAATACTATGCTTCCTGCGGATGGAGGAAATCTTGTTGTTAGAAATCAAGTAGTAAGAGATAATACAAAAGAAAGAGAAGATGCCGCAAGAAAACTAGTAGAACAAGCAGAAAGCACTTATAAAGAAACGGATTATAATCCCGCAAAAGGGGCTGTCAATAATCTTCCGAATGGTTCTACCAAAGAAGAATTATCAGAAAGACTAAATAGTGTAGAAGAAGGACTTAATCTACAAAAACAAGTAAAAGAATTAAAAGAGAAAGTATCTTCATCTACAACAAGTACAGAAATGGATACAGCTAGAGAATATAACTCAAAAAAAGATTTATCCAACAAAGTAAAGAATTTTAATGGTAATAAAGAAGTAAAAGAAGAAATGCAAGAAGAAATGAACAAGATGGAAAAAGTTCTAGAGGATACGGATGCACCAAAAGTAAGTATGAACAAAAAAGGTTCAATTTCCGAAGGAGATTATGTATTTGCCAATAGTGGAAGTCTAACAGTAGAAGATGAAACAAATGTAACTGTTACACTAACTGATAAGAAAAAGACAAAACAATCTTTAGAGGAACCTTATGAACTTCCAAAAGATGAGGGAGTTTATGAAATTGAAGTAGAAGACGAAGCGCATAATGTTATGACATTTACTCTAGAAGTAGATGAGACTTCTCCTAAATTTGACCATTTAGAAGAAGGGACTCTTGCACCATCAGTAAGTTTAGGAGTAACCGATGAGAACTTTGCTTATATTTTAATAGAAGAATTAGATGATGAGGGGAATGTAAAAAGATCCTGGAAAGAATCAAGATATTGGACATCATTTGGAGGAAAAGACTATGAAGGAAGTTGGAGAGTGACTGCATATGATGAAGCAGGAAACCATTCTGATCCCTATACCTTCACGATTGATGCAACCCCTGCAAAAGTGTCTGCAGCAAACATCTTAGTAGATGGTGATAAAAATGAGCAAAAAGAATTTTATGCAACGAATGGAGATACAATCTATACCTATATCACGGTTAATGAAAAATTAGGAAAATTACCAAAGTTTGTATTAATGAATAATGGAAAAGAATATCCATTAACAACGAAAGAAACAGGACCAGAATCCAATGGAAACTATGTTTACCGTGCATATTATAAAGTTGAGAAAGATAAGAGAATGGTAGACGGTGAAATCCAGATGAAAGTAACGGGAATCGTTGATCAAGCTGGAAATACAAGTGCAGATGTTCTAAAACCAACAAATAGTCATGTTGTATATTTAGATACAAAAGCGCCAAAAATTGTATTAGATAAGTTATTAGAAAACAATTTAACAAATGATAAAGATTTAACAATTACAGATGCAAATAACTTTACATCTAAGATTGAAAAGGCTGGTAAAACAGTAAAAGAAAATATCGAATCAGATAAAAAAGAAGATGGAACATACTATGATCGTTATGGAGTATTTTCAGGTGATGGAGAATATACAGTTTCCGCAACAGATGCTGCAGGAAACACATCAAGTGTAACATTTACTTATGATTCTACAAAGCCAACTGGAGAAGTTGCTGTACAAAAGAAAGATAATCCTGATTCTAAGACTGCTAGACGTGGAGATTGGTTAGTATTTACGGTAACATTTGATGAAGCTTTATCAACAACTCCAACTTTAACAGTAGGAGGAA
>CANRPY010000033.1 GCA_947632595.1 uncultured Bacilli bacterium
TATAATCTTTTTGAATTTAAAGAGAAAGGAGTGGGAAAATGAAATTGTTAAATTCAAATGTTTTTAATTTGTGGGTAGTCTTTAGAAAGAGTGGGGAAGATTTTCGTTTTCCTGTTCTTTCTGTATAGAACTTTGACTACCGTAAGGTAGTCTTTTTTTAGGAGGTGGATATGAAAAGTTTAAAAGAACTGAAGCCTCTTATCTCATTTGTTCAAGAAGAAAAGATTCCATTGTTTCTTGCGAGTAGTTTTATCTTTCTTTCTGGAATTGCAGAAACTTTTACTGGGTATTTGAATGGAGCAGCGGTAGAAGCCATTACTAAATATCAATTAAAAGAAGCTATTTATTATTTACTTTTATATCTGTTATTAGGACTTACAATGGGTGGAGTTTTTCTTCATTTTGCAAACTCTATCTTATATAAAATAGAAAGTGCGTTAACACGTAAATTATGTTATTTTACTTATCAAAAATCTCTTAATTTACCAGCAGTTGCTTTTGAAGAAAAATCCAGTGGAGAAATTATTAATCGAATTACAAATGATGCAGATTCCTTAAGTTTTACTTTTGGAAGATTATTAAATGTATTTTCTTCCTTAGTGGGATCTTTCATTATTATCTTTTATATTTTTTCACAATCTATTCTATTAGGAATTGAAATCTTACTATTTGTAGGAGTATTATTCCTTATCTTAAAAAAATATAATCCTTTACTGAGAGATATTCATAAAGAAAGAAAAAAAGAGCAAGATGCTTTTACTTCCTTAACGAATGAATCTATTAGAGGTATTCGAGAAATTAAAACATTAGGAATTAAATCTAGTTTACTAGATGATATGAAAATCATTACAAGAAAAATTTATCAAAAGTCTTCCAAAGAAATTGATTTGCAAAAAGAATTTAATATTTTAACTAGGACTTTGAAAACATTCTTAGAAGTAGGGTGTTTTATCAGTTGTGTTATCTTACTTTACTATCATCAAATTACTTTAACTTTTTTTGTTGCGATGACTTATTATATTTATCGTTATATGTGGTTAATTGAAAATATCAATGATCTAACACAAACGTATCAAAAGTTTATTGTATCGATTGGAAGAGTGAATGAAATCTTAGAGAATCGATTATATGACGATGAAGTTTTTGGAAAAAAGAAGTTAAAAAAGGTAGAAGGAGTGATTGAATTTCGAGATGTTACTTTTACTTATCCGGATGAAGAAGATGTTATGCTTGAACATTTTAATTTAAAAATAGAGCCTAATAAAAAAATTGCAATTGTAGGAAAATCTGGACAAGGAAAGTCTACTTTATTTCATTTAATGACTCGTATCTTTGATGTATGTGATGGAGATATTTATCTTGATCAAGTTCCTTTAAAAGATTTATCAGAGAAAGAATTAAGAAAACATATTTCTATTATTCGACAAGATCCTTTTATTTTTAATCGAAGTATTCGAGAAAACTTTCAATTGGTTGATCCTAAAATTACTTTGAGACGTATTCGTAAATATGCAAAACTTGCTTATTTAGATGATTATATTATGTCTTTACCAAAACAATATGATACGATTTTAGGAGAAGGGGGAGTTAATCTAAGTGGAGGTCAAAAACAAAGACTTTCGATTGCGAGAACCTTGTCGAAAAAAAGTAAAGTTCTTCTTTTTGATGAAGCAACTAGTGCTTTAGATAATCATTCACAAGAATATATTAAACAAGCAATTGATCATTTAGTAGAAGATCATACTGTAGTTATTGTTGCTCATAGATTGTCTACTATTATAGATGCCGATGTGATACATGTTGTGGATGGTGGAAGAATTGTTGCGAGTGGAAGACATGAAGACTTATTAAAAACATGTAAGATTTATCAAACATTATATCAAACAGAATCTTTAAATTCATAAGGAAAAGAGAAGACATTTGTCTTCTTTTTTGTTATAATATTGCTAGTAAATTTATGGAAGTGGGAGTTACTATGGAAGAGTATATTACAATTATTCAAAATTTAAGAGATGTTTTGAAAGAAGAATTAGAAGATATTCAATTAGTAAGTCAAAGTAGTAATTTGGTTTTTTCGGCAAAGACGAAAAATCATGGAGTTCTTTATATTAAATTTTATTTGAATCGTTCTTCTCATATTGATCATGAGATGGCATTATATGATATTTTAGATCCTAGTTTTTTAAAGGAAGCCATTTATTCTTCTATTGATCCTAAATTTATGGTATTTCAAGAGTTAAAGGGGAAGACACTAGATCAATTGGATTCTCGTGAAATTCATAAAAATCAAGAAAAAATTGTAGATTCTGTCATTTCTTTTTACGAGAGTATTGGAAAGAATCCAGTCAAAGGATATGGATTATTAGATGAACAACTTCATGGAAAATCTAATTCTTTTTTAGATTTTCTTACGAAAAGACAAATGGATACAGAGAAAGTTTTACAAGATTATCCTGTGTTAGGAGATGCTTTTTCTAAGATGTATTCTAAGTATTCGGATATTCTTGTGGGAGATTCTTCTTTAGTACCTATTGATACTAATATGAAAAATATTATGCTTTGTGATTCTGGAGAAATTAAATTTATTGATCCAGGAGAACTTATTAGTGGACCCATTTTAATGGGATATGGAGACTTTGTTGCTCATACCTATCAAACACCATTATGTGATGCATTGCTTCAAAAACTTCATTTAGGAGAAGAAGATTTAAAGAGACTACATATTTATGCTGTATGTTCTTCTCTTAATATTTTGGCATTTTTAAAAAAATTAGGATGTGAAAATTTAGAAGAAGTAATTCCTTATGGAAATACAAAGCCTTTTGTAGAGTTGATTAAAGATCATTTACAAAAACTTGGACTTTATTCTTATACAAATCCAAAACAAAAACACATTTAGTGTTTTTTTTGAGTAAAAGAAGGAAAATTGGACATAATAAGAGTAGGAGGGATAATTTATGACACAAAAAGAATTAAATTATGTAGAAGATGCTATATTGCATGAACAAAATTTAATGACTATTTTAGAAGATAGTACCAATCAATTAGAAGATGAAGAACTTATTTCTTTTTTACAAGAAGAGATAAAAAAACATCAAGGTCTTCATCAAAAAATTATGAAGTTATTGGAGGATAATATCAATGAATGATCAATTAATTATGGAAAATTATTTATTACTTCTTAAAAGTACGGTAGAAGTTTTTGTTCATGGAACATTAGAAAGTTCTAATCCAGAAGTAAGAGATGCTTTAAAATGTGGATTAGATATGATTATGCAAGCACAAGCAGATACTTATGATATGATGAGAGATTTTGGTTGGTATACTGTTACTAATGTAAAAAGTAATGTTATTGAAAAAACATATCAAAAAGTACAAAGCGGAAATTAAAACAAGAGATTAGGACGTCTCTTGTTCTTTTTTTTTGATTATTTGTTGATTCTTTTGTAGTCTCTCATCTTTTGGATTTTGTTCTAATGCTAAATTTGCAAAGAGAAGAGCGTATGTATATTTTTCTAGGTAATAGGTGGAGATTGCTAAAAGATCATAGAGGGTTTCATTCCAACTAAAGACCTCGTTAATATATGTTTTTTGATGCGTTCTAATTCTTAGGGCTTTTAGACAGTATTCTTCTACTTTTTGATAATTTTCTTCTTCATAATAGAGAAGGGCATTTTCTGTATAACCATCTCTTAGATAAGGAGCTTCTTTGATTGCTTGTTCATACCATAAATGTGCTTCTTTTGGATTTCCTAAGTTTTTATAACATCTACCAATAAAACGCATAGAGGCAGCTCTTTCATCTTTCCATTTTGCTTTTGTTAATGTTAAGTGCTTTTTCAGTGTTGTGATTGCTTTTTCATATTCTTGGTAATACATGTATTCTCTTCCTAAGTAGTGCATATTTCTGTCATCTTCAGGGTCTTCTCTTACAGAAAGTTCTAGTAGTGGGAGGTAGGATGATCTTGATTTTTCTCTATCGGGATAGTGATTTAGAGTAATTGAGGGAATCGTTTGTAGTGTCTCTTTTGTTTTACAAGTTAGAACTTCATGTACAGGATGAGTCCAAATATAATCTTTTCTAGTATGAATTTTTTCGATGTAATAACTTACTATCGGATGGTCTTCTTCATCTAATGCCCAGTTGTAATTGTATGCTACTCGAGTGGTATCCTTTTGCCAAAAGTCTTCTAGCGTTTTTCGCCAACCTTTTTGGAAGACTTCATCTAAGTCCGTGCAAACACAGATATCGGCATCCTCTGGTACTAATTTTAAGGATTCATTTCTTGCGGTATCAAAACGCCATGGTTTGATTTCTTTTTGTGTTACTTTTACTCCCAATTCTTTTAATTTTGCAATTGTGTTATCGGTAGATCCGGTGTCTAAGACATAGATTTCGTCTGCTTCTTTCATGGAATTTACCCAACGATTTACAAATTTGCTTTCGTTTTTTGCGATAGCATATACACATATTTTCATAGTAGTTCCTCCATCTCAGTATATGCCTAAAAAAAAGGAAAATTCCTTTTCCTTTTTATGCTCCAGTAGGGCCAGTTGGGCCTTGAGGAATGGTTAAATTTAGGGTGTAGTTTGGTGCTGTTCCCGTTATTGTCGCAAGAGCATCTGAACCAGGTGCACCAGTTGTGACGTCTCCGATTGTTAGGGTTGGGGCAGGGCCAGTGTCACCAGTAGGACCTGTTGGGCCAGTGTCACCAGTAGGACCAGTTGGACCAGTGTCGCCAGTAGGACCCGTTGGACCAGTGTCGCCAGTAGGACCTGTTGGACCAGTGTCGCCAGTAGGACCTGTTGGACCAGTGTCGCCAGTAGGGCCCGTTGGACCAGTGTCGCCAGTAGGGCCAGTTGGGCCGGTAGTTCCTGTTCCGCTTCCTGATGGACCGGTTGGACCCGTAGGGCCTGTTGCTCCTAAAAAGTAGAGTACTCTAGGAAGATCTTCTGGATGAAAACCATTACAATTCATATCTATTCTCCTTTCTTTATAAAATATGAATTGTATGTTTTTTTGTCTATGTTATCTAACTATATTTTTCCCAATCTATTTTGATTTCTTCTATAATGTGTCCTATATTTCCTTCTCCTGCATATTTCTTTGTATTGAAAAAGTCATCTGTTAGAGGAACCCATTCTAACTTATTTACTTCTTCTATTAGTTCTACTTCTTTATTTAAAACTCCATAATAAATTTCTAAATCTCTTTCCCATTTCACATAAGTAATATTCATAAAATAAATTAAATTGATATCTTCTTTTTTAATATTGGTTTCTTCTTCTAATTCTCTATAAGCTTCTCTTAAAGAATCATTTTCTTTTTCAATTTTTCCTCCTACAAAATTATACATACCTTTATAAGGATCTTTTGTTCTTTTACACATTAAAATATTTTCTTTGCTTTTATCGAATACCGCGATTATATTCATTTTTTTCATAATCATTTCCTCCAATATTATTTTATAATAAATCTTTTGAAATTACTATTCTGTGATATAATTTTCTTGTGAGGTAATTATATGGTAAAAGAGATTAAAAAAACATTAAAATATAACTTTTTCAATTTATTAAAATTTGAATTTATCTTTAAGTTGTTAACGGTATTTATTTTTTCCCCTTTCTTTTTATGGATTTTTCAATTTATTATGAAGTTATCAGGATATTCTTATTTAACAAAAGAGAATTTTTTACCTTTCTTGTTAAATCCTATTAGTATTGTTATGTTACTACTTTTGTTTCTCTTTTTAACATTTTATAGTTTGTTTGATATTGGTGTTGTGATTCAATTAATCGATAGTTCTTATCAAAAAAGAGAAGTAAAATTAAGTGAAGTAATGAGATCATCTTTTCAGAAGTCTCTACGAGTATTTTCCATTAAAAACTTCTTATTTGTTTTCTTTATTTTATTTTTAATTCCTTTTTTACATGTAGGAGTTGGAATTAGTTTATTTTCTGCCATTAAAATACCAGAGTTTATTTTAGATTTTATAAGGGCAAATGCGACACTATCTATCTTATATTGTTTGGTTCTTGTTCTCTTGCTTGTTCTTTTCTTTCGATGGATATATAGTCTTTCTTATTACTTCTTAGAAGATTGTTCTTTTTTGGAGGCTGCGAAAAAGAGTAGTGGTTTAGGAAAAGGAAAGCATTTTAAAGATTTCTTTACTCTTGTTGTTACACAGGCACTTCTTGCAATTTCTCATTTACTTCTTATTCTGCTTTTGATTGTACTTCTTGTTGTTATCTATCATTGTTTGCATTCTTATGAGTGGTTGAATTCTATCTTTATTGCGATAGGTTGTTTAATCATTTTTGTTTCTTTCTTGATTTATACCATTGTTTCTTCTTCTTTTAGTTATATTATTATTTGTCTTATGTTTTATCAACATAAAGAAGATCATGGAGAAAAAATCAAACATTTATCTTTTTCTAAAATTAGTAAAAAAGAAAAGAAGAAGCCTCTTCTTACCGGTGCTTTTGTACTTCTTGTTGTGATTTCCTTTAGTTTTCTTACTTATCAAGTCCTTACGGGAAAATTTAATCTTAATATAGAATATGTTCGTACTATGGAGGTAACTGCTCATAGAGGAGCCTCTGTTTTGTATCCTGAAAATACGATGAGTGCTTTTGTTGGGGCAAAAGAATTGGGTGCTGATTGGATTGAGTTAGATGTTCAACAGACAAAAGATCGTGAAATTATTGTCTTACATGATACAAACTTTAAACGTACAGCAGGTGTTTCTTTAAATACTTGGGAGGCAACTCTAGAAGAAGTTAAAAAATTAGATGTAGGCTCTTTTAAGGATAAGCGTTTTCAAGGAGAGAAGGTTCCTACTTTAGAAGAAGTTATTGTTTGGGCAAAAGAAAATCATATGAAATTAAATATTGAATTAAAGCCTACGGGAAATGAGAAAGATTTTGAAAAAGACGTTGCGGAAATTATTTTAAAATATCATTTTGAGAATGATTGTGTTATTACTTCTCAAGTCTATGAAGTTTTAGAGAACTTTAAGAAAGTAAATTCTAATATTTTAACGGTTTATGTTACTGCTCTTGCTTATGGTGATGTTACACAATTAGATGCAGCAGATTATTTTAGCGTAGAAGCCTCTAGTATTACAAAGAGTATGGTTTCTACTTGTCATAATGAGGGTAAACAGATTTATGCTTGGACAGTTAATACGGATGAGAGTATTTTAAAAATGATTGATATGAATGTTGATAATATTATTACGGATGATCCAACTCTTGCGAAAGAATTAATTTATTCTAGTAAAACAAGTAATATTCTTGCAGAAGTAATTGAGGGAGTCGAACGATTATTTTAGTAATTTATTTTAGGAGGTATTATTATGAAAGTATTATTAGTAAATGGGGGTCCTCATAAGGAAGGATGTACTTATACTGCATTATCTGTAGTTGCGAAAGCATTAGAAGAAGAGGGGATTGAAACAGAAATCTTTTGGTTAGGAAATCAGGCAATTTCAGGATGTATTGCTTGTTTGAAGTGTCGTGAACTTCATCGATGTGTGATTGATGATGTTGTGAATCGTTTTGCCGAAAAAGCAAGGGAAGCAGATGGATTTATTTTTGGTAGTCCAGTTCACTATGCATCTTCTACTGGTGCTATCACTTCGTTTATGGACCGACTTTTCTATTCAGCTTCTAGTCAGGGAATTTTCCGTATGAAACCAGCTGCTGCAGTTGTTTCTGCTAGAAGAGCAGGGACTACTTCTACCTTTGATCAATTAAATAAATATTTTACAATTTCTGAGATGCCAATTATTTCTTCTAGATATTGGAATATGGTACATGGTGCAACTCCAGATGATGTCTTAAAAGATGAAGAAGGAATTCAAATTATGAGAATTTTAGGTAAGAATATGGCTTATTATTTAAAATGTATGGAAGCTGGAGGAGAAAAAGGAATTTCTATTCCAGAAAAAGAAAAGGTAACCTTCACTAATTTTATTTCTTAATTAAAAAAAGGAGTTCATATGAAAAAAATATTATGGATATTAGGACTTATCGTTTTATCTTTTATTCTTACTATGGTACTTGCTGATTTATTTAGTTTGTATCATTTTGGGGATCTTCCTACTTTTACAACTCTTACTTATTTGCTCTTTTCTTTTTCTTTCTTTACTTATTTATTCTTATTTCTCTTTTATATTGTTTGTAAAAGAATGAAAAAGGAAAAAATAGGAGTCAAAAAAATCATTAGTTTTCTTTTATTCTTTGTATCTATGCTTTTT
This sequence comes from uncultured Bacilli bacterium, assembly GCA_947632595.1. GTDB lineage: Bacteria > Bacillota_I > Bacilli_A > RF39 > UBA660 > UBA3789. The sequence continues at coordinate 8,262 of CANRPY010000033.1, forward strand.
CTTTTAGGATTTATGGTTGTTTTAAATCTTGATTGGTTAACTTATTATTCGATGGGTAATTCTTCTCCTTTCTCTACATTTGTACTTGTTAGAAGTTTAGAGTTTTTATTACCTGGTATTCTACTTAGTATAGTGGGGGTTCTTTTATTATTTAAAAGTAAAGAAGAGAATTAAAATTTCTTTCTTTCTTTCTTTCTTTTTGGTATTATGTTTTGAGAAAATTTTTAAAGGGGATAAAGTATGAATTTAATTGTTAAAAGATTTCATGAATTAACGACTACGGAGTTATATGAAATTTTAAAAGCGAGAGCTCAAATATTTATTATGGAACAAAGTATTTTATATCAAGATATGGATAATATTGATTATCAAAGTTATCATTGTTTCTTTATGGAGGAGGATAAAGTTGTTGCCTATTTGAGAGCCTTTTATCAAGATGATGCCAAAACAGTTGTGCAAATCGGTAGAGTTTTAACTATAAAACATGGGAATGGGTTTGGTAAAAGTTTGATGGAACAAAGCTTGAAATTGATTCTAGAAAAAATGCCTTGTAAAAAAATCAGTATGGATGCTCAAAAACATGCCATTGGTTTTTATGAAAAATTTGGTTTTCAAGTAGTTTCTCACGAATTTCTAGAAGAAGGCGTTGTTCATGTTGTTATGGAGTTAGACGTGTAATTCACATATAAACTATTTTGTTATTATAGGTTATGCAAAGAAACTTTGCGAAAAAGAAAGACTATGTAAAAGAAATTTGATAGATTCTTTTTGTTCTTTTATATAAAGTGTAGATGGAGGTGATAAAAATATGAATCTGGGTATGCAGTTAGTAAAAATTAGAAAGGAACATAAAATGTCACAAGAAGATTTTGCAGAGATTTTTCATGTTACTAGACAAACTGTATCTAGTTGGGAAAACTCTAAAAGTTATCCAGATATCGAAACGATTGTAAAAATTAGTGATTATTTTCATCTTTCTTTAGACATTTTATTAAAAGGAGATCAAGAAATGATTTTAAAAATCTCAAAAGAACAAAAAGATAATTCAAAATATAAGAAAATTATCTTGTCCTTTAGTATCTTATTTCTCTTTCTTTTTTTAGCGATTACTATATATTTTAGTTTATATTTTTATAAGAAAGATCAATTGGAAAGTAATTTTTTAGAAGTAATTGCTGAGAATAATTTTTATAAAAATGAAGAGGGTAGTTATACACTTTCTTATCAAGATAATATTACTTATACGGTTCCTAATCAAAAATTACCTATTCAATCCGGTTACGATTTTCATTTTTTTGTACAACAAATATTTTGCAAAATATCATTAGAGAATCATCAAGTATTAAATATTACTTGGGTAGATTATGATTACTTTGATGCAGAAGTTTATGATTTAGATGAGAAACGTACGATACTAGATGTGGGATTATTAGGAAAAGAGAATATTGATTCAATTATAGAAATTACGAAAAAAGTAGATGTTGATAAAGAGTTATTAGAGATTGCTATTGAAAAGGGAAATGAATTGTATCAAGAATTTTATTCATAAAGTAAAAAGACAAACATTTTGTTTGTTTTTTATATGGTATAATAAAGATAGTTAGATGCTACAGAAGATAAATCATAATTTGTAAAGGAATTGATTCTTATGAGATATGAAAAAAATATGTTAACTAGTGAGATTTATTGTGAATTAAGGAAAAATGTAAAATGGTTTGAACGACCTAAAACAGATGTAGAAAAAATTATAGATAATAGCATATATACGATAACTGTATTTGATGAAGACCTTCCTGTAGGTATGGGAAGATTAATTGGAGATGGCGTTTATTTTGTTATTGTGGATGTTGTTGTGAAGCCTGATTATCAGAAAAAGGGTATTGGTAGAAATATTGTGAATATGATTACTGACTATGTTCGATGCGAATGCAAAGCAGGTAGCAGTTATACTGTTCAATTAATTGCTGAACAAGGAAAAGAAGGCTTTTATGAAAAACTTGGGTTTAAAAATATACCAAATGAATTCTGTGGTAGTGGAATGTTAAAAGTTATTCATAAATAGGTAAGTAAGATAAATAGTAATTTTTAAAAATGGAGAAATTTATGAGAAAAACAATATTCATTATCTTAGTTTGTGGAACTTTGGTAATAGGGTTAGTAGGTTGTGGTAGGTCAAAAAATAAAATTGATATTGGAGAACCATCTGATATTCAAACTTCCCAAAGAGATATTGTATTATCTATCAAAGAGGGAACATTAACAAATATCGGTGCTACATTAATTTTAGAGAATAATAGTGATCAATTGCTTCATTATGATGATTCTTATGAGATTGAAATTAAAAAAGATGTTAAGTGGTACAAAGTCAATGCTGAAATATTTTTTAATGAACCACTTTTTGATGTAGAAGAGGGTAAATCAAAAGAACTTGATTTGAAATGGGAATATGGATATGGAAAATTACCAAGAGGGAAATATAGAATTGTAAAAAAAGTTTATTTTGAAAATGATAGAGAACAAGAATTTTATATATCCGTGGAATTTAATATTGATAGTGATTAAGCAAATTTTAATTTAGGAGTGTGATTCTATGGCTACAACAAAAGAGTATAGAGACTTTGTACTGGAACAATTCCATTTATTAGATAACATTACTTGTAAATCAATGATGGGAGAATATTTACTTTATTACAATAATATTTTATTTGGTGGTATATATGATGATAGATTACTAGTTAAAATAGTAGATAGTAATAAAAAATATAATATGCAAGAATCTATTCCTTATGATGGTGCTAAACCTATGTATTTAGTTGTTGATGTAGATAATCAAGAAACTTTAAAAGAAATCGTTATTGAAACTTGTAAGGATTTATCTGATAAAAAATAATACAAATTTGTGTTAGTAGGATAAAGAAAAATTTGTTTTATATAGAGAAGGGGGATTAAACATGAATCATTATATTTGTAAAATTGCTTCTAAAAAAGAGATGCAGGAAAAGTGGGATTATGAAATATCGAATGCATCTAAAGATAAAAGTAATTGGATTAAATGGAAGAAAGAAAATATTGATTATTTTGAAAAGGGATATATTATTCCTTACTATGGAATTTTAAATGGGATCATTATTTGCGAAGCAACCGCTCATTTAAGTAGTAAAACTGTTCAAAATAGTAATTCTCCTGTTAGTGATTCCTGTGTTTATTTATCTGCATTTCGTACAAATAAAGAGTATCAGGGAAAAGGGTATTTTAGTACATTATTTCATTATATGTTAAGTGATTTAAAAAATAGAGGGTATGAATATGCTACTTTAGGGGTGAAACCTGAGGAGGAGCATAATAAAGAAATATATAAACATTATGGTTTTACAGATTATATTAAAAGTGGTAAAGAAGTTTATCCTGATGGAACAACAATAGAAGTTGAATATTATCGAAAAAAGTTATAATGATTAATGATACTATATTTTGGTAAGATAAATAGTAATTTGTAGGAGGATGAAAAGTTGAATAATTTAAAAGATGTTTTTAAAGAAATTGAAAATACAGTATTGAATGAGTTAAACAAAGAAAATAACTCTTCATTAGATTCAGAAACTTTAAAAATAAGTCAAGATTTTCACAATAAATATTATGATGAAATGTACGATAAACAAGTTAAAGTTACTTTAATGAATGGTACAGAAATAATAGGTTATTTTTGTGATGAGTTTTATGAGGATAATTCAATATTAGTAGATACTCAAATAATAAAGATAAAAGACATAAAAGGGATGAAGTTAGTAAAAGAATAACAAATTACAATTTTTGTGAGCAAACTCTATATGAGATTTGCTTTTTTCATAATATAATATTTAGTGAAATAAGTAACTCTAGGATTGTTTCCTGTTAAAACTTGCTTTTGCATTATATGATGTTAATGTGAAAGGAGAAAAAATTATGAATCAAGAAAAAATTGGAAATTTTATTGCCGAATGTAGAAAACAAAAAAAAATGACTCAATATGAATTGGGAGAAAAGTTGGGTGTAACTGAAAAATCAATCAGTAATTGGGAAAACGGGAGGAATATGCCTGATTTATCTTTATTTAAACCACTATGTGAAGAACTTAATATTACTATAAACGAATTATTAAG
>CANRPY010000034.1 GCA_947632595.1 uncultured Bacilli bacterium
AATCTCTATTCCATCCATTTCTGGCATCATATGATCTAAGAACATGATATCATAGTGAGTTCCTTCTTTAAACTTATAAACACATTCTCTACCACTTGTTGCGGTATCTATTTGGAATTTATACATTCCTAATAATCTTTTTGCAACCTTTAAGTTTAATTTATTATCATCTACTACTAATGCACGATAACTACTGCAATCAATGGCATCTGAAATTTTATGTTTTTGTTTTACTTCCCGATAATCTCCTAATGGACTCTTATCTGTAATTCTTTGGGGAATTTCTACATAAAATGTTGTTCCTACTCCATATTCACTGTCAAAGTAGATTTTACCACCTAAGATATCTACATATTGTTTGGTGATTACTAGACCTAATCCTGTACCTTCTATTTCATTTGCTGTTGCAATATCTAGTCTTGAGAATTTTTCAAATAATTTATCATAATCTTCTTTTTTAATACCAAATCCAGTATCCGATACTTTAAATTTTAAATGTTCATAGACTCCATCACTTTGATGAGTTAATTCTAAACTTATTTTTCCTACTTCCGTATATTTTACTGAGTTTGTTAGAATGTTTAATAAAATCTGAAATAGTTTTGTAGAGTCTCCATATAATTTAGATGCGACAGTTTCATCTATATTAATTTCTAATTTTATTGGTTTGTTGTCAATTCTTGCTTCTATGATACTGGATAATTCCATAATAATATTGGCAAGAGAATATTCTTTTTCTTCTAGAGTCTCTGTACCAGATTCTATTTTAGAAATATCCAAAATATTATTGATAATTTCCACTAAGTTTCTACCAGAAGACTCAATATGTTTAATATCATTTAAGACTCTATCTTGATCATATGTTGAATCATTTAATATGGTTTCACTAAAACCAACAATGGCATTCATTGGTGTTCTAATTTCATGAGACATGTTGGATAAGAAATCTGATTTTGTTTTACTTGCTTTTTCTACTTCTTTGGTTAATTCTCCAATTTCTTCAATATACTCTAAGTCAGGGTTTTCTGCAATAAAATATAAATTAAATAAGTGAAGGATTCCTGCAAAACCTAGAATGGCTACATGAGAATTATATGCTTGGAATATGATAACAGCTACCATGATGATTGTTAAGAAAAGGACACCATAACGATTTCTGTGTGTAGTTTTCTTTTTTTCTAGGATTGCATTTATTAAAATCACTGTGATTGTTACAAAGGAAAAAATCATAATAAAGTAATAGGCAGGTCCTGGTACAAAACTATATGTTTCTTGTGTCATTTCTTTAAATGGAAGGAACCAATAGATGACACAACAAATTACAGAGAATATTGCATATATGACTGCTTTTTTACTTTTACTTAGTAATTCTAACATATTTTTATATTTTAAATTTTCAAAATAACATAAATAGTAATAATAAATTAGTGTGAAATAAAATAAATCTAATAAATACCTCAATCTTAAGAATGCATAACTAATCGTTGTTCCTCCTAATTTATAGAAAAGAGAGGCTACTGTTATTTCTAAGGTTGCTAAAAGAAAATCTAATAATAATAAGTATCCATAAATACTACTTCTTAGTTTCTTTTTTTCTTTTTTCTTTGTAATATAAGAAATCAATAGAATGATTAAGAAGAATGAGGATGCAATTGTTAGGGAAATTTGTGATAATAACTCCATAATATCCTCCTATATTACTTCTTCTACATCAGATGATGGTTTCTCTTGTTGAATAGGTGCTTGTTCTTGCTTGATATCTTTGTCTTCTGTTATAAAGAATTCATACATAATTTTATTTAATTCTTTATAGCTAATTGGTTTTGCTAAATAATCATTAAATCCTTGTTCTAGATATTCTTCTTTGGCTCCTGTATAGAAGTTTGCTGTTAAAGCAATTACAGGTGGTAAATGATACCCATAAGACTTTAATAATTTTAATGTCGCAATTCCATCCATTTCTGGCATCATGTGATCTAGGAAGATCATATCATAGGTATTTTCTTTTACTTTTTCGATACATTCGTTACCACTTTCTGCGGTATCTATTTCTACTTTATATCCTTCTAGAAGACGACAAGCAAGACGAATATTTACTTTATTATCATCGACTACTAGTACTTTCTTTCCGGATAAATCAAATAATTTATGTTCTGGACTATCTTTTGCGACATCTTTAAAGACATCTCCTAAGGCTTCTTCATTTGTTACTTGTTCTGGAAGTTTAATCGTATAAATTGTATTACCTCCCTCCGTTTGGAATGAAATTACTCCATTCATCATTTTTGCATATTGTTTTGCAACCATTAATCCTAGTTTTGCACTACTTACTTCATTATCGTCTTTTACTCCTAAATGAACAAAGTCATTGAAATTTTTATTAAATTCTTCTATTGTCATGACATTTCCAGAGTTTCTTACTGTAAATATTAATTGATTCATATCATTTTCTTGGACTCTATCTATCTTTAATTCAATACTTCCAAATGTAGTACAACAAATCGCATTAATAATGACATTTTGAATCACTTTATTTACTTTAGCGTAATCTCCTTGATATTGCTTTGGCATAGTTTCATTTGCTTTTATTTGGAATGTTACATCTTTAGGCATTCTTGCTAAAATCGAACTATTAATTTCATAGATTAAATCTTTCATTTCATAAGACTTTTCTACTATTTTTTCTCTACCAGACTCTATTCTTGAAATATCTAGAATATTATTAATTAAAGTTAAAAGAGTTACAGCAGCATCATGAATTCCTGCCATATCTTTTTTTACAATATCTTCTTTTAATTCTTTTTCATTTAATAATGATTCTGTAAAACCTAAAATGGAATTCATTGGTGTTCTAATTTCATGAGACATGTTTGCTAAAAACTCTGTTTGAGCAGCGTTTGCAACGTCTGCTGCTTTTTTAGAAGTCTCTAATTCTTCTAGAATCATGTTATCTTGATTTTCTAATGTAAAATATAGCGTAATTAATAATAGAGAAAACATGAAATTCTCTAAATTGATTTCTATTCTTAATATGGCATGAACAATCATTAATATAAATAATAGAGTTAAACAAATATAATTTGGTAATTTCTGTTTTTTCGTAATTTTCTTATTTAAAGTAACCGCTATTAAAGTAAGAATTAATGATAAGATTCCTAGTACTTGAATAATCGTTGTTCCAACACCATTAAAAACATATAAACTTTTTGTATAATCGTAATACTTTATTGGAGAGATTAGCATAACTATTAAACAGATTCCATATAGAATGCTTAATCCTATTAGCATACTGTTTCTTACTTTTTTTCTTTCCTCAATATTTGTCATTTCTCTTGTATTTAAAATTAAAATATAAAAGATAAATAAGAATTGCCATAAACAAATTAAAGCTTCATATAGTTTACAAATAAAATTTGCAAGTCCTTCTAATCTTGGAAGATTGTATAATGTTAGTACACTTGCAAATTCTACAATAATGGTTACTGCATTTCCTACTAATAAATATTTAAAAATACTATTTTCTACATTTTTAAATTTCTTTTTCGATATATACATGATAAATATGTGAATGATAAAGATTAATGCACATACCGAAAAAGAAACACTAAAAAATAAACGATTTAGTACCATAATATCACCATTCTATACTCTTTTACTCTATGTTCATTATATGAAATTTGTAAAGTAAAGTCAATTGCTTTAGAGGGAGTATAGAGTTAATTTACATTGTTTTTTTATAAAAAAAAGCAGAGAATTTTCTCTCTACTTTTCCTCTTTTAAAAAATCTTGAAAATAGTTATGATACTCTTCTTTTAAAGATTCTATTCCATTCTTTTTAGTATATTCATAGTTTTCTTTGGATAATTCTTTTAGAAGAGATCTATTTTCATATAATTCTATTAGTTTTTCTTTTAGTTTTTTCCTAATTTCTTCTGTATTATCTTCTGTTCTTGTACCTATTACAAATTTCATTTGTTTTGGTCCAAATACTTCTTCTACAATTCCTACGTTTGTTGTAATGATTGGAGTTCCTGATGCCATTGCTTCTAGTATTGGTCTTGGTGTTCCTTCTTCAGTTGATGTAATTACACATACATCTAATTCTTGATAATAAGCAGGCATTTCTTCGTTGGTGCGAAATCTTTCATTTTTATCAGCAAAGTATTTTTTAATTTCATATCCCTCTTCTATTAGAGAATCTAATACTGGATTTAGGATGGTATGAAATCCTTTAAAATCTTTGTATTTGATATTCCAATTACTATTTCCTACCCAACCTACTACTAGTGGATTTTTTCTTTTATCAAAACGAGTTTTGTCTCCACCTGTATATAACTCATCATCATAAGTATCATGAATGGTTCCCCATGGGTTTGGATAAGAAGAAATTTTCTCATAAATTCTTTGTAGTTTTTTAGAACAAGTATAATATGACTTACAATACTTTGTAAAAATATTCTGATATTGTAAGATACTTTCATCCTCTAAGAACAAATGATCATAAATTCCAGTTGATATTTTCTTAGAGATTTTTTCTAAATATTCTTCATAAGAATAAGATTTTTCTCTGCAAGAAGTTTTAAACTCTTCTGAATCTAATTGTAATAATAATTTTCTCCAAAAGAAATGAATCATATCATAGTCTTTGGTATCTTCTAAGATTGCAAATAAATTGTCTTTGTAATCATAGGATATAAAAATATCTATTTTATAATACTTCTCCAAGTTCTGTTGTAATATCTTGGCCTCGATATCGAATGCCCAATTTTTCATATCCACTATCAAAGCTATTCTTTTTCTTTCCATAAAGTCCCTCATTTATAATATATTTATGATATTCCTTTGGTGGAATCTTAGACATCTTTAACTTGTCTTCTTCGCTCATTTTGGAACGAATTTCTCTTATTTTTGCGCATCTTTCGATTGCTTTTCTGAAGTTTCCTTTATTGATTAATTTAATAATATCAAAGAACTCTTCATTACGATATTTAATATTTAATTTTCTTGATAATTTTGTGAACCATTGTAGTTCTTCTAGTGCCAGTTCTTGTTCGTCTTCATTCATTACTGTTGAATCAATGAACTTATAAACAATATAAAATAAAGTCTTTAAATAGAAATAACGATAGAAACCTAATTCATTATTTTCTTTAAAGTTTAAATAGTTTATTTTATATGCTTTACTAATACCTTTAAAGTAATTTAGATTGTTATTAGTTGATATACTAGAACCACTATTTCTTTGACGATATACATACATAATATCTTTTACATAGTAAGTTCTTTCTGCTTTCATAAAGCAATACATGGTGAAAATAGCATCTTCTGCGGGTATTCCTTCTACAAATCGTAATTGATGCTTTCTTAAGAAGGAACGACGGAACATTTTATTACAAACACTTGAACTCATAATATAGAATGATTTTTCATGATCATTTATATTGATCTTAAAGTTTTTGTATTGTTCTTGGTCAAAGATTGGTTTGTCCCACCAAGTTCCGTCTTCTCTACAGTGAATGTAGTTTCCTACTACGTAATCTGCTTTTTTCTTGTTGATTTCTTTTAGTAGGATTTCACAACTTTTAGGTACATAATAATCATCTGAATCACAGAACATAATAAATTTTCCGTGAGCAGCATCTAATCCAGCGTTTCTTGCGCTAGATAATCCACCATTTTCTTTATGAATTACTTTAATTCTTTTATCTATCTTCTTATATTTTTTACAAATTTCTAAACTACTATCGGTTGATCCATCATCTACTAGAATGATTTCTAGATTTTTATATGTTTGATTGATGATAGAATCTAAACATTGTTCTAAGTACTTCTCCTCGTTGTATACCGGCACGATTACCGTGATTTTGTCCAATTTGACATCTCCTAACGCAATAGTATTTTTTCTTTGCTAATAGGTTTTGGGAATCCATATCTTTGCCTGTTCTCATCTGTTTTTTTCCTGGTATGCCTTTTTCCTACAGCGAGATAAATTATACCATATTCTTGTAAAAAAGTCAAAAATTGGACCTTATTTCAGGCCTTAGAAAATAGAAAAAAACGACTGAGTCGTTTTTCTTGTTTTTAGTTTCTAGCAGCTCCATCTACTGATAAGATTTCTCCTGTTACATAGCTTGCCATTGGGCTTGCTAAGAAAAGGAAAGCATCTGCTACTTCTTCAGGAGAACCTATTCTTCCAAGTGGAATTGTTTTTAATAATGGTTCTATCATTTCTTTTGGTAAATTTTTAACCATATCGGTTTCTGTTACTCCTGGTGCTACTGCATTTACGCGGATTCCATATTTACCAAGTTCTCTTGCTAGAGACTTTGTCATACCGTTTACTGCGAATTTACTAGCAGGATACATTACACCACTAGGTTGGCCATAAATACTTACCATAGAGCTTGTATTGATGATGGTTCCTTTTGTTTCTTTTAAGTAATCTAGGGCTACTTTCGAACAATTATAAACTGCTTTTACATTTAGATCCATTACTTTGTTATATTCTTCCATTGTATGATTATCAAATGGAGTTGCGCTAGACATTCCTGCGTTGTTTACTAGAATATCTAATTTTCCATATTCTTTTACAACAGATGAGATTGCTTCTTTTACTTCTTCTTCACTACTTAGATTTGGATAGAATCCAATTACTTCATAATTTTCATTTTCTTCTTTTAGAGAAGCAATGGCTTTATCAACAGTTTCTTGTCTTGATCCAAATAAGGCAACACGTGCTTTATTCTTTAAAAATTTACGTACAATTTCGTAACCAATTCCTCTTGTTCCTCCTGTTACGATTGCTACTTTATTTTCTAACATTTTATCATCTCCTACTCTTTATCATATCACAAAAGTTTCTTTTCTAATCTATCAATTTATCTTCTTTACATCTTTAGATAATTTCTTCTTCTAGATATTTTATAATTTCATAGGCAGCATTTCTTCCAGAACGAGATGCCCAAGCAACGGTTCCTTTTGCTCCTGCAATATCTCCTCCAGAGAAGATCTTTGCACTACTCGTTCTTCCGGATTTGGTGATGGCAATTCGCCCTTTTTCTGTTTTTAGAGGAAGATCTTTTACAAAGTCATCGGCATGAGAACCAATTGCCATCATGACATAATCACAAGGAATTTTATGATTACTTCCTTCTATTGGAACAGGAGATAGTCTAGAGTCTCCTTCTTTTTGGACTAGTTCATTATCTAATACTTCAATTTGTTCTACTTTGCCATTTCCTTCGATTCCTATGATACTTGTTAAGAATAAGAATTCAATACCTTCTTCTTTTGCTTCGGCAATCTCTTTTTTCTCAGCAGGCATTTCTTTTTCGCTACGACGGTAGACTACGATTACTCTTTGAGCACCACTTTTTTTCGCCGTACGAGAAACATCCATCGCAACATTTCCTCCACCTGATACAATTACGGTTTTTCCTTGATAATCAATTGGAGTCTTGTATTCAAGAATCTCATTTCCTCCGTAGACCCCTTCTAAGTCTTCTCCAGGGATTTCCATCTTGTTAGAGTTATTGGCTCCTATTCCTATAAAAATGGCGTCATAGGTAGATTTTAACTCTTCTAGAGATAGATTACGACCTAATTCTTTTCCGTATTCTACTTCAATTCCTAGTCCAAGAATTTTCTCTACTACTTTTTGAACAATGGTTTTTGGAAGACGGAATTCAGGAATACCATGTACTAATAGACCACCAAGATAGTCATGCTTTTCATAGATTTTTACTCCAATTCCATTTCTTCTTAAGAAAGCAGCACAAGTAAGTCCTGCAGGCCCTCCTCCAATTACTGCAACTTTATATTTGGTTGTCTCTGGAGCAGAGATTTCCCAATCGTTTTCTAAAGCCTCATCTCCTACAAGAGTCTCTAATTGTCCAATTTGAACTCTATCATAACTAACTCCTTTTACACACTTTCCTTCGCATTGTTGTAGATGAGGACAGATTCTACCACATAAAGGCATTAAAACTGTAGTGTTTGCTAAAACATGGAAGGCTTGTTCATCCTCTCCCTTTTTTAAGCAGCGAATAAATCCCGTAATATCGTTATTTAGAGGGCAACCTATTTGACAAGGTTTGGTAACACATGATTCACAATTATCTGTATAATCTTTTCTATTTGTCATGATTCATTCCCCCTAACATATCCGATTTATCAAAGTATTTTGTATGTAATAATTCTTCTGCAATTTCTGAATTTGGTTTTCCTAAAAATTCTTCATAGATAGAGATAATCTCTTTATTTTCATGACAGAGTCTTAGAGTCATTCTCTCATCTTCTTTATAGATTTGTTTCATACGAATCTTTTTTGTATCCTCGGTTTCTAGAAGAGTCATTTTTGGTTGACCTCCTCCAGCAATACATCCACCGATACAATTCATGACTTCAATAAAGTCATACTCTACTTCTTTCTTTTTTAAATGGTCAATTAATTCTTTCGCATTTTTCATTCCATTACAAACAGCAACTCTTATTTTTTTACCAGCAATTTCTACTTCTGCTTCTTTGATGGCATCCATTCCTCTTACTACATGGAAGTTTAAAGCCTCTTTTTCTAGGTTTTTACCCGTGATCATGTAGTATGCTGTTCTTAGGGCTGCTTCACAAACACCACCGGTTGATCCAAAGATAACTCCGGCACCTGATCCTGTTCCTAAAGGAGAATCAAATGACGTTTCTTCTAATTTCGATAAATCTATTTCTTTTTCTTTTAATAATTTTGCAAGTTCTCTAGTCGTTAATAAAAAGTCTGTATCTTGTTTGGTTTTACTTAATTCTTTTCTTTTGATTTCACTTTTCTTTGCCGTACATGGAGCAACTACAATATTTACAATATTTTCTGGCTCTACTCCAATTTTCTTTGCAAAAAAGGTTTTTATGAGTGTTGATTGCATAGAAATTGGACTTTTTGCGGTAGATAAATTAGGAAGAAGTTCTGGATAGAATATTTCACAATATTTTACCCATGCAGGGCAACAACTCGTAAATTGAGGAAGTACTCCATTCTTTTCTATTCTACTTACTAATTCTTGTGCTTCTTCCATAATGGTTAAATCTGCTCCAAAAGTAATATCAAAAGCGTAATCAGCACCCATCTTTTTAAATGCAGTCGCAATTTTTCCTTCTACATTGCTTCCTTTTTCACCAAACTCTTCTCCTAATGCTACTCTAACAGCAGGAGCTATACTAAATATAATCTTTTTCTCATTCTTATTTTCTAAAATCTCTTTTACTCTTAAATAGTCCCATCTTTCATGAATTGCCTCTGTTGGACAAACCATTGCACATTGCCCACAATTAATACAAATAGGTTCTCTATCAGGACTCACTTCAAACATTCTCGCAACCGTAACATCATTCTTACAAACTTCTTTACAGTACCCACAAGTAATGCATTTTTCATCCTTTTTCTCTAACGCTTCATTTTCTTTCGATATCGGAACCTCTAACTCATAGTTTCTCATTTACTACTTCCTCCTATTCTTCTCTATTATATCAAATCCTTATTTCCATTCACAATGATAGATTTCAAAATCTTCTATTTCTTTTTCTTTTGTACAATTTTTTCTTACATAATCCATTGCAGTTGTATCTGTTTGATCTTTTCTTGTAAAAGATGAGACTTGAAGAAGAACAACTGCATCTTTTTCTTTCTTTAATTTCTCTTCTAATTTTTTAGAACCATGGTACCCCCAATTTCCCCTATTAATTAAATCATAATATGTTACCTTTTCTTCTAATAATAATTTATAAAAGTAACTACTTCTACTTAATAAAATAACATTTTTATTTTTATATTCTCTATATAGATTCATAATATTTTTAGAGACTACTTCTCTTTCTTTTGAAATAAATTTATATTCAAAATGATTAAGAGAATTTGGATAATTTTTGATTCCATTTATGACATTCATCTTCACACAAGTTAATAAAAACATCACTATAATTGAGAAGATTGTAATGAATTTCCAATTGATTTTTTTTTAACGTTTCATTTTTCGTAAGAATTGGATATAATACCATTAATCCAAATAGTAGTAAATAATATAATAAATGTCCTCTATCAAAGATTGGTATTACAATGGATAGAAAAGCAAGTAAATACCAGTATTCTATTTTTTCTTTCTTTTTATAAATCAAATAACTATTTCCTATAAAAAATACAATAAATAATAGATGAACAGAGTTTAGACTTGAATGATTATTAGTTCCAAAATCTAGTAGTCCAAATACACATAAATCTAAGAATTCATAAAAACTATTGGTAAAGAGCAAATAAAGTAAGAATAGAATCATAGGAATCATAAACCCAATTGCTCTTTTCTTTAAAACTTCTTTTTCTTTTCGATAATAAGGAATACTTGCGAGTAATACACATACTCCAACAGATTGTTTCGTTAGTAAAATACAAGCAAGTAAAACCCCTATTCCATATTCCTTTCTTTTTTCTTTCTTTTCTAATTCTATTAAGAAAATCACCATCATTAATTGTAGAGAATTATATCCAGGAAAGATACAATACCAAAATAAAAAGAAGAAAAATATCATAAAATACCCTTTATTTTCTTCTTTTTCTAGAAGATAAAAAGTAAATAAAATTAAAACTGTATTTGTAATATGCATCCCTAGTAAATTAGAACCTAATATCTTTAAAGGAAGATAAAATAAAAATAATGAAAATGGAGGAATTACCATATTAAAGTTTTTATAAGGTACTAATCCTGTTACTAAATTATGTACAAAACCATAATTCCATATTTCATCTAAGTTTAATGGCGCAATGATTTGAAATAATAAAATAATCAACGCTAAAAATAGATATTTCTCTACTTTTTTCATGTCACACACTTCACTATTATCATTGTATCATAAAAACTCTTTTTCCAAAGAAAAAAGTCCATTATGGACTCTTAATCACCGATTGTATATTTCATAATTGCACGGAATACTACTTTAATATTTTCTTTCTTATCATGATTCATTTCAATAAAATTCATATGTAATTGATACCCACTATCAAATGTAAATAGTAATTCTACTTTGCCTGGTTTAAAATTTACAACATGAGAAGAGATTGATTTATATGGAAAAATATGGATTTTCTTATAATACATAGCCATAGGATCTCTATCAAATAAAATCATTCTTTTATTTGTAAATACTGCATAATCTTTACTATTCTTATAAGATAAAATAATCTTTTCATTTTCTAATACATATTCTTTTGCATATCCTGGTAAATCTTCTTCTTCTATTTCTGTTTTAAAATCAAAATACTTTGTTAATTCTTTAAATTTTATATAAGCCATATTATCCAACCTTTCAAATTCATTTTAACATATTCAAAAAACAAAAAAAAGTCTCAAATTGAGACTTTTTTCATTATTCTGCATCTTTTTCGTATACAGCTTTATATCCTTGCATTTCTACTCCACTGTATTTCACAGTAGTAGCAACCCATTTTACAAAGTGATAGCCTTCTTTTGCTTTTGGAGCAGTCATTGTGATAGTTTCAATATCTCCTCTTCTACCTTCAATGATCATGCTATTCTTTGTACCAGTTACTCTTTCATCAAATCCTTCGCACATTTCTTCATCGCATGTGAATTGTACCCACCAAATTACATTTTTAGGTTGGAAATTATGTTCCTTTAAGTAATTTTGGTAGTATGCATCATTACTAGAAGAAACTGTTACAGTTTCTTCTGTATACGTTGTTTCTGTCGTCACTTCTTCATATGCTTCTTCAAAATGTGGGAATTCTTTTGTAGAATATACTTCTTGGATAGAAGCTACTTCTGGTGCACTTTCTGCAGGAGTTACTTCGTCTTCTTCTGGAGTTG
>CANRPY010000035.1 GCA_947632595.1 uncultured Bacilli bacterium
TCATTGTTTACTATCATTTCATTTTTCTTATCCATTCAATAATCACCTTTCTTTTAGTTGGGGTTAAATGTCGTAATCACCCTTCTAATTCCTAATATAAATAATAAAATCACTATATTCTAATGTCTTTGAAAGTTTTCTAGCATACCAATATTCATTTTCAGATTCTTTTATATCGTTCCTTCATTTGAAGAGCAGAAGAATACAAGGGAATTATAACATAATTATTTACTTTTAAACATTAATCTTCTTAATAGAAAACATACCATCAGAATCTTTCTCTACCTTTAATACAAAAGGAAATTTATCAACTTCAGTAGATAAATAAAAATCCTTTTCTGGAAAAGCATCTTGTTGAGTAGGATCAAAAAATTTAGAACCACTTGTTTCTTTTAATTTTTCAATTTCTTTTTGATAATCCATAGGATTTCCTTCTAGCAAACTTTTAATATAGTATGCACACAGATTATCTTCTTCTGTCTGTGATTTTGCCTCTAATCCCATACAGACCAAAGAAACATCATTCTCTTTCTTTTCCTTGATATATTGTGCAATAGCCTTCGCATTGACAAGACTTCCTGTTAAAATTTCTTTTGCTTTTGTCGCATGAATAATTCCCTGCGTACCCGCACTTGTTGTATGAAGAACCGTTTTCTTTGAAAAATCAACATTTTCTATTTGTGACGGAGAATTACCATAATCAAATCCTGGTAATTTCTTTCCATGTCTTTCACCAAGCAAGATACAATCTGGATTTTTTTCTTGATAGCGATACGCAAGTTCTACATCTCCAACAGGAATTAATTTCTCTGCCCCATTGTTCATTAAGTAAGCTTCCACCGTAAATGCTCGAAACACATCTATAATGACTACGATTCCTGTAGCTTCTTTTGCTCCCTCAATCATATGTAAAATTTTGATATTCATATATACACTCCTTCTCCATCATCTATTATTGATAAGAAAATAGATAATGGGTTTAATTCTTAAACCTTTAAAATAACATAATAAATTCCTATTGAATAATTCGACAATTCTTTTGAACCTCATCTTCTCCACAATTTTCAGAGTAATAATCAAAAAAGATTTGATCCATTTCCTCTTTCACAATAGAATTGGATTGAGGATAAAAAATAGGAGTATAAACAACATGATATAAAAGATATTCTGAATCTAACTTCTGAAAACCAAGTTTAGAATAAAAACGAAATCTTCTAATCGTATTTTGATCATCATTATTTTCCTTTTCAATCTCTGCAATTAGTCCATCATTACCAATAATAGTATGAATTAATTTTGCCATAGAGAAAGACCCATATCCCTTATTTTGATATTCTTGAAAAATAGCAAAATAATCTAAATAAAATGGATAGGAATCTTTTAATTTTTCAAGCATAAAAAAACCTATTGTTTTCTCCTCTAATACAATTTTATAAAACTTTTCAATTCCTCTTTGATAGGCACCTTCTATTTGAATCCATTCTCTTTGTTCCTCTTCAGGAAATAATTGAAGATATTGATCATAAAGATTCTTTTTAAATTCCTCTATTGAAATCTCGTAAATATCTACCACGATAAACTTTCCTTTCCTAACATCTATTTCTTAAGAGAATACATTCATTTCTGATTGAATCTTTGATAACTCTTTTAAATTTTTAGAAAGAGAAATAACTTCAGGTGAAACTAGAATAAGTTCATTATCTACAACAACATAATTTAAAATTTCAATACCTGATAAATCCATCATTTTTCGTAATTCATCTTGTATATAATGTAGTTGAATACAATGAGGAGATTTATCAACACTTGCAAAAATAATTTTCTTAATTTTCTTTGTTCGAATCATTCCACCTATTTTCGTAATCGCCATATTAACATGAGTCTCTTCTAAACACAATTCATAAATAGAATCAGAAAACTCCTCTAACTTTGAAAAACCAATTGGTTGCATATATTTTAAACAACTTCCTACAATAACGATAGTATCTGAAACATCATAAATATTACTTTCCATTAATTTCTTAAAATGCATACTTAAAAACCTCTCTATCATTTTCTTAACGAGTAAGAAAACTTTACACATTCATTATAACATGTATAAAAAAGATTCGTATTCCCGTTCTTATTCCTTAGTTCTAAAAGGACATAAAAAAGTATGATATGTTGACAGTAATTAATAGAAAAGATAAAATGATAATTGTAAAGTTAGAGGTTATTTGTATAGAAAGGAGAAATAAATATGAGATTATTAAAAAGTGCATTATTACTAGTGACAATCGCATTTGCTCTTGATGGAATTCTTGCATTTGCATATGCACAAACAACAACTGTTGTTTCTTACACAATACCTGCAGGGGAAAAAGCAGTTACAAATTACAAAACGAAAACTTCAGATTCATATAATCCGCAAAAATATACCAACACTTTTACAAACACAACATTAACTAGTCCTTGTCCAAAATGTGTGATAGCAATTGAATTTGAAGCCAAAAATGGAGATAATACAGTACAAGCAGTAATGATGGATCAAACAATTACTTGCAATAATACTGCATTGTGGGAACCAGGAGAATATCGTCTTCAATTATGGCGTTCAGATCCTTCTGTTTTAACAACACACACTTCTGGAGATTGGGTATACTAATTTATTTATAATATACTTCTTAAAAAATCTCTAACCTTACTGATAATTGAAGAGGTTTTTATGAAAGAATTTTTGAAAAAAAATTGGATTTCTAGTTTAATTTTTCTTATTTTAATAAGTATTCTTTTTATGAATGAATATAAATATTTAAAAAATACAAACAAATTAGAAAATAGTAATCGAGAAGCTATAGAAAAATGTAATAAAGATGAAATACCAGAAAATATGATAACATTTTGTGAGGAAGTTAAAAAATTACCAAATTTAAGACCTGAATTTTACAGTATGTTTTATAACACATATTCTCAGGGGTTTAATTTTATGATTTTTATTATTTTCATTTTAGTCATAATACAACCAACAAAAAACATTTGCTATTTTTTAAAAAATAATGTTATTAAAAATACATTAACTAGACAAAAATATAAAAAAACAATTGTAAAATTATTTTTAGAAGCTTATAAACCAGCACTGCTTTTACCAATTCTAACAATAATTGCAATTATCACATGTTATATTTTAACAGGAAACATTGACTTTAACAACGCAATAAAAGGTCATACAGTAAGTTGGACTCTTTCCTCCATGAAAAATCCAATACTATTTTCGATAGTATATATTTTAAGAATTTTTATGATATCACTTATCTACATAAACATTAGCCTTATTGTTTGTAAAAAAAACCATAATTTTATAATTGCAACTATACTTTCTTATTTAAGTTTTATTGCAATTGAAATACTACTAGAAGTAATTTTTAACACTCTAATATTTAAAATATTATTAAAAAGTGATTTTGGTATGATTTTTAATATTTTATCAATATTCAGTTTATTCGATTACTATGGTTTAATATATTCAGTACTAATACCAGCAATATTTTTGATACTTGTGTTTATTATTTTGTATTTCCAATATAGAAACAAAGAAAAATTAATTATAGAATGTGAAAAAAATAGTTAGAAAGGAAGGATTAAATGAAAATAGAAGTTAAAAAAGTATCGAAAAATTTTGATAACAACATTGTGATTGACAATATATCTGTTCATTTTGATGAGGGAAAAATATATGGAATATATGGACGTAATGGATCTGGCAAAAGTGTATTTTTAAAATTATTATGTGATTTTTATCACCCGGATAGTGGGGAAGTCCTTATTGATGGAAAGAACTATGCAAACACTTCTGAATTTCCCCCAGGGCTACGTGCACTAATTGAAAAACCAGGCTTCTTCCCTGATTTAACTGGATACGATAATTTAAAATTGTTAGCAAATATAGAGGGAAAGATATCAGACAAAGAAATTAATGATTCTATTGAAATAGTTAACTTAACAAAAGAAAAAGAGAAAAAATTTCATAAATATTCATTAGGTATGAAACAAAAACTAGGGATCGCACAAGTTATAATGGAAAATCCAAAAATCATGATTTTAGATGAGCCATTTAATGGTGTGGAAGAAGAAACCGTAAAAAAATTGATAAATTATTTTAAAAGTATTAAAAAGGATAAAATAATCATTATATGTTCCCATATAAAAGAAGATTTAGATGAAATTTCTGATGTAATATATCACTTTGATTTAGGAAAGATTGTTGATGAAAAATAAAAGTTTGAAAATAAAATACTTGATTAATCTTGATAATTACATTTCAAGCAAAGATAATATGTTACTTTTTCTCTTCATTGTTATGGCAGTGATGCCTCCAATATTATCAGGATTTCAAACTTCAAATCTATGGGATAGGCTATTAACTACCATACAGAATCCAATCACTAATGTCTTGTTTTTCTCTGGTCTAACAATAATTATTGTAAACGTTAAAAAAAATATATGTTACAATGAAATATTCTTTTCAAGATTTCATAACTACAAAGATTTAATTATAACTGGGGTAATAACGGTCTTTGTTGCCACATTAATATATTTTATTGCATTCATAATTTTAGCCATTGCTGGCTCAACAATTTTTTCTATTGGAAATTACAAAGTAATAACATATGAAAAATATAATATCTCAATATTTCTATATATACTATTTATATTAATTAAAAACGGGACTACATATATTATGATTTCAATTATATTATTCCTTCTTTCATTTCTAATAAAAAAGAAGTTAATAAAACATATTTTGTTACTATTTATCCTACTGCTATTCTTTATTCCATACAATAATATAACCATCACTCATTTTTATCAAATCCTTATTCCATTCCAAGGATACATATTAAATTCAAATTATGCGACATTATATATTGAAATAATCGATTCTATATTATACATCATTTTATTATTTGTTGGGATTCTAGAATTATTTCAATTATGTAAAAAAAGAAAGATTGGTCTAGAATGAAAATACAAAAAAATATTTCATTTTTATGTATAAAAAAGTGTTTAAATTGGTTTTTAATTATGATAGGAATTTCCTTTGCATATATTGTAATCATTAGACTTATTAAATCGATTGAATATAGTGAAATTTCATCTTTGCTTGGAATTCCAGGAGTAAAAAATATAAATTTCTATAATAGCCTAACTATAATCTATCAATATTCATTTACAATCTATTATAGTTATTTATTTTATAATTATGAAAAGCAAGAAAGCATGGATAATATTATATTAAGAATGAACCCCCAAAATTGGATTAAATCAAAAATAATTGTTCAATTAATAGCAATATTCATTTTACGATTTATATATACATTAATAATTATATTAATACTACAAATCAACCTTAAAAAGTATTTATTTATAATAGTTTCTTCTTTTACAATTCATATATTTCTATCCATCTTTGTGATTTTTTTGTCTAACTATTATAGAAAAAGTATTAAATTTATTATTCTAATTACATCAATTTGTTTGATAGAAAGCATGATATACAATCATATAATCTCGATTATAGTAAATGTCCTTTTTGGCATATTAATAATTCTTTATGAATATTTTACATTTAACTTTAAAGTAAAATTTATAATTAAAAAAAACAAAAAGAAGTAGCAAATTGTTCAAACTACCTCTTTTTTATATAAAAAAACAAAATCTTATTTTTTTCTTTGAAGAACACGTTGTAGTCCTATAATTCCAAGTCCCCAAAAAAGAAGAGAAAAAACAACAGTATCATATTCATTTTCCATAATAGCTTGCATATCAACATAAATAAGCATTCCAAACCAAAAACATAAAACACAAATCTTAGATAATCGGAAGCATATCATAGCAAGAGTATGTTTTTGAAATATAGAAAAATAGGAACGCGCCAAATAAAATACAAAAAAACCAATAAAAGGAATAAGCATCATAATGTCATAAAAATCTTTTCCTGGATAACTTTTCAGTAATAACTGAATAAGCACCAGTACTAAAATGGATTTAATGACCAAAACAATATATTTACCAGAATCTTTCATAATGAATATTTCTCCTTTTATTCTTTAATAGCCGTAATTCCATAATATCTTCGAATAAGCAAAATTCCTTTATCCGTAGTATTTTTTGAAATATATTGATCAATCTTATCAGAATCAATTTCTAACTCTTCCATCGGATGATCTTCCTCTTCTGAAAAATCAAGTAAAATAGGCGTCTTATAAAGCAGCGCAAGAAGATCCTCTTTTGTCTCATAATACTCACGAACGTGAATAGGAACTAATTCTACTTTTTGAAATCCAGCATTCATAATATCTTCATAATCAATAAGGCTTATCGGTTTTGTATCAAAGAAAGCTTGTCCCTTGCCAAAAAGACATTTTAAACTCCAACAATCAAGTTTATCAACCCCTCTTAAAAGAAGTCTTCCACCCTTTTTCAAAGTTTGATAAATTTGCTTTGCATCAATACAGGTGTGTCTTGCAACCACAATATCGTAATACTCATCAGGCGTATCCATATGCAAGTTATCCATAACACGAAAAGAAATATTTTTTTTACCACTCTTTTTTAAACTTTCATTGGCAGTCTCCACCATCTCAGGAGAAAAATCAGTTCCAAGTACTTCTTGGCATTCTGGAAAATACTTTAATACTTTTTCTCCACCACCAGTACCTAAATCAAGAATCTTACTCTCTAAAGTTGCATACTCCTTCAAAAGAGAATATAAATCCCAATTTGTAAGAGACTCACTCGTATAATGAATCATACTAAAATCCCAATTTTTGACTTTGCTATAAAAATCTAATTCATTCATAAACGTCACTCCTAAATCTTATTCATTTTCATTATAACAATTTTTTAAAAGATATACCATCCTTTTTAAAAAGAGAAATTCCTATTGAATTTTGGTAGAAAACACCTTTTGTGTTATAATATGTTTATCGCGTAAAATAGATAAGAATAAGAGGTAATCATATGAATAAGAATTATAAAATAGGAATTGATATTGGTTCTACAACCGTTAAATTAGTCATTATGAATCAAAAAAATGAAATTTTATATAAAGCTTATAAAAGACATTTATCAAATACCAAAAAAACAATTTTATCTCTTTTTCAAAATGCATTAAAAAAATTTGATAATGGCTCTAAGTTTTCTCTTATCTTTACTGGTAGTGGAGCAATCTCCATTGCAAACAATTTAAAGGTGCCTTTCATTCAAGAAGTAATTGCTTGTAAAAGCGCAATTGCAACCTATGCCCCAAAAACAAATGTAGCAATCGAACTTGGTGGAGAAGATGCAAAAATTATATATTTTGATCAAACGATAGAACAAAGAATGAATGGTTCTTGTGCAGGAGGGACAGGATCTTTTCTAGATCAAATGGCAATTCTATTAAATACGACAACCAAAGGATTAAACGAACTTGCAAAAAAAGGAAAAACAATCTACCCAATCGCATCCCGTTGTGGCGTTTTTGCAAAAACAGATGTCCAACCTTTATTAAATGAAGGAGTAAAAAAAGAAGATATTGCCCTATCTATTATGCAAGCAGTCGTAAACCAAACCATCAGTGGTCTTGCTTGCGGAAAGCCAATCAAAGGAAATGTCATTTTCCTAGGAGGTCCCCTAAACTACCTATCTGTTTTAAAAGAACGTTTTATCAAAACCTTAAATCTAACAAAAGAAGAAGTAATCTCTCCAAAAGATGCAAATTTATTTGTTTGTATGGGAGCAATCCTAGAAAAAGAAAAAAGAAAATATTATACCTTAGAAGAAATCAAAGTTTTACTAAAAGAATTATCACAATTTAAAGAACAAACCTCTGCTAGCCTAGAACCATTATTTGCAACAGAAGAAGATTATCAAAAATTTAAAGCAAGACATCAAAAATATCAAGTAAAAAGAAAAGAATTAAAAACGTATAAAGGAGATGCCTTTATAGGAATCGATGCCGGTTCCACCACAGCAAAACTTGTATTAATTGATAAAAAAGGAAACCTATTGTATGAAGATTATCAAAATAACAAAGGAACACCAGTAGATACTGTAAAAGATATGATAATAAATCTTTACAAACAATTAAATAAAGATATTATCATTAGAAGTTCTGGTTCAACAGGATATGGAGAAATGTTAATAAAAACAGCTTTTGATTTAGATATATCAGAAGTAGAAACGATTTCTCATTTTGAAGCAGCAAACTACTTTTTACCGGGTGTTGAAAGTATTATCGATATTGGCGGCCAAGACATGAAGTACATAAAGATCAAAGAAGACTCTGTAAACAGTATCATGTTAAATGAAGCTTGCTCATCAGGATGCGGTTCTTTTATTGAAACCTTAGCAAAATCACTTGGAATGAATGTACAAGACTTCGTAACGTATGCAGTGGAGTCTAAACAACCAATTGACTTAGGATCTCGTTGTACAGTATTCATGAATTCTAAAATTAAACAAACACAAAAAGAAGGAAGACCCCTTGCTGATATTTTTGCAGGATTGTCCTATTCCGTAATTAAAAACGCCATTACAAAAGTAATGAAAATTAGAGACTACTCTTCTCTTGGAGAAAAAATCGTAGTACAAGGAGGAACCTTCTTAAATGATGCTGTTCTTCGTGCCTTTGAAATACTGATTGGAAAAGAAGTCATTCGACCAGATATCTCTGGATTAATGGGAGCATATGGAATTGCCTTAATTGCACTAGATAACTATAAACAATATGAAGATAAAGAAGTAACAAGTTCTATTCTAACCTTAGAAGAAATCAATAATCTACAAATGAAAACAAGTTATGCAAGATGCCAAAAATGTGAAAATCATTGTGCCCTAACCATTAACAGATTCAATAATAAAACTTTTATTTCTGGAAATCGTTGTGAAAAAGGAAGTGGTAATAATGGAAGTCAAAATATGTTACCAAACATGTATGCATGGAAATATGAAAGGCTATTCCATTATGAACCACTAGAAAATCCAAAAAGAGGAGAAATAGGAATTCCAAGAGTACTCAATATGTATGAAGACTACCCTCTATGGTTTACAATTTTTACAAAATTAGGATTTAAAGTTGTCCTATCCGATCATTCTAGTAGAAGTCTATATGAAACAGGAATCGATTCTATGCCAAGTGAATCTGTATGTTATCCTGCAAAACTAGTTCATGGACACATCATGAATTTAATCAGTAAAGGCGTTAAAACAATTTTTTATCCCTGTATGATGTATGAAAAAGAAGAATCAAAAACATCAGATAATCACTTTAATTGCCCTATTGTACAAAGTTATTCAGAATCCATAAAATTAAATGTGGAAAGTCTAGAAAAGAACAAAATAAAATACATGAATCCCTTCTTACCAATAGAAGAAGAAAAAATGATTAAAAGATTTATGGAATTACCAGAAATGAAAGAATATCACTTCACATTCCATGAAGTAAAAAAAGCCATTCACGAAGGATTTCTAGAATTACAAAAATACAAAGAGGAAGTAAGAAAAAAGGGAGAAGAATTCATCGATTATGTATGCAAACATAATGAAAAAGCCATTGTTTTAGCAGGAAGACCTTATCATTTAGATAAAGAAGTTAATCACGGAATAGATACCATGATTAATAGTCTAGGTCTTGCAGTCCTATCAGAAGACTCTATTTGTCACCTAAGCAAAATAAAATCAAAACTAAGAGTAGTCGATCAATGGTCTTATCACTCAAGAGTCTATAATGCAGCAGATGTCGTATCTCAATATAATAATTTAGAATTAGTAGAATTAAACTCCTTTGGTTGTGGATTAGATGCCATTGTAACAGATCAAACAGAAGAAATATTAAAAGCCAACAATCGTCTATATACAACCATTAAAATTGATGAAATTAACAATCTAGGAGCTGTCAAAATAAGAATACGTTCCTTAATCGCATCCATGAATAAAAGATTAAAACAAAGTACATACAAAACATATTCTTATCAAAAAAATTATTTCAAAGAAAACGAAAGAAAAAATACAATCTTATTTCCAGATATGTCTAAAAATCATATGCCTATCTTTGAAAGTCTATTACGAAGTGAAGGATATCAAGCAGTCTATTTAAAGAAAACAACAGATCACACAATTGATCAAGGTTTAAAATATGTAAATAATGATGCATGCTATCCTGCCATTATTGTGGTAGGTCAATTAATAGAAGCATTAAAAAGTGGAAAATATGATTTAGACCACACTACTGTATTGATAACACAAACAGGTGGTGGTTGTCGAGCAACAAATTATATTGGACTTATTAGAAAAGCCTTAAAAGACGCCGGTATGGAAAAAGTATCCATTATCTCTTTAAATACCTCTGGTCTAGAAAAAGAACAAGCATTTAAACTAAATCCATCTTTCTTAAAAAAGGCAATCCAAGCAGTAGCCTATGGAGACCTTTTAGCAAAACTTCTATATGCAACAAGACCATATGAAAAGAAAAAAGGAAATACAGAAAAAGTCTACAAAGAAATGATGAATATGGTTTGTACATCTATCCAAAAAGGAACTTTTATAGAATATAAAAAGAATATCAAAAAAATCATCGAAGAATTTGAAAAGATTCCTATAAAATTAACAACAAAACCAAAAGTAGGAATTGTTGGAGAAATCCTAGTAAAATATCAAGAATTTGCAAATGACAATTTAGTAAGAAAATTAGAAAAAGAAGGAGCAGAAGTTTTTGTTCCTGACTTAATGGGATTTGTAAAATATTGTTGTTACAACGGAATTGTAAAAGAAAAATTATTAAAAACAAAAAAATCTTCTACTCTTCTATATAAAGGTGCCTTAGATATTATAGATTCCTATGAAAGACCAATAAAACAAGCATTAAAAAATACTCGCTATCGTAATGTAACAAATATTTATGAATTAGCAAAAAATGTAGAAAACATCTTATCTACAGGAAATCAAACAGGAGAAGGATGGTTCTTAACAGCAGAAATGGTAGAATTAATCAAAGATGGAATCACAAACATTTTATGTGTTCAACCATTTGCTTGTCTTCCTAATCATATAGTTGGAAAAAGTGTCATAAAAAAAATACGTTCTCTATATAAGAATGCAAATATTGTAGCAATTGACTACGATCCAGGAGCAAGTCATACCAATCAAGTCAATCGTATTAAATTAATGCTTACCGTTGCAAAAGAAAATATTAAGAAATAAATTCTTAATATTTTTTTATTGAACATCACATTTCCATAGAGAATGTTTATTACAATAAGAATATAAAGTAGCACCAGGTACATAATCAAAAACAGTCTTCGCTTCTTCTCCCGGTTTTAAATGAACGAAAGAATCTCCTCCATCATGATGCATTGCAATCCACTCTATATAATGATCTTCTTCCATAACATGATTCACAACTACATAGATTTTATTATCCTTAACTTCATATGTTGGAACATGTTTTTCAAAAGCAGCATCTACTGAATTAGGAACAAGTTCTTTCATAGCTTCTCCACAACACATAATATCGCAACCATCTTCTTTTAATACATGAACAGTTGCCATACATTTTCTACATTGTTTAATTACAAAATTCATAATAAATTATCCTCCCATCATTTCTATACAATATTATTATAGCTTTCTAAAATGTTTTTTTCAAGAGGATGATATTTTGTCAAATTTATTATGAAACTAAGAAGTTCATTACTAAATCAATTAATACATCTTTTTCTTTAGGATTAGATTGAGCAATAAGTAATGTAATGGCAACAAGTGTATTGTTATCAATAACTTGACCTTTTTCATTATATAAAATATTATAAAATTTTAAGAAATATATAAA
>CANRPY010000036.1 GCA_947632595.1 uncultured Bacilli bacterium
AAATCAAAATCAAATTTAAAAACATTGATTTATTTAGTATTATTTTTCATTGGATATATGGCAACTATTATGTTTTTTGATTATATTGGAGTTTCATATAATGATCGTCCACCTATATTTTCAGTTAAAACCACAACAATAGATTCCTCAATTTATTATGATACATTATTTTATGATGTAATAAGATGCAATAAAAATACTAAAGAAGAAACTTATGAAATTATTAAAAATCAGAAGTATAATGATGAAATTATTATGAATTATTGTAAATCATACAAGTGAAAGTTCATCACTTTTTATAAAATATACAATTTAAAAAATATGAGAGTAGCTTCTCATGTTTTTTTATATTATAAAAATATTTAAAAACGGTATTGCCAAACAAATGTTTGTATTATATAATGCATAATGAAGGAGGGTTTTATATGAATCAAAATAAATTACAAACTATTTCAAATTTATTTGAAGGAAAGGAGATAAGAAGTGTTTGGGACAGTGAAAAAGAAGATTATTATTTTAGTGTAGTTGATGTTATAAGTGTTTTAACCGAAAGTCCTAGACCAAGAAAATATTGGAATGCTTTAAAAACAAAATTAGATAGTGAAGGAAGTCAGTTGTCCTCAAAATTGGGACAACTGAAATTGAAATCTCAAAAAGATGGAAAAGGTTATTTAACAGATGTTTTAGATACCAAAGGCATTTTAAGACTAATTGAGTCAGTTCCAAGTCCAAAAGCTGAGCCATTTAAGTTATGGCTTGCTAATTTAGGTAGTGAACGAATTGATGAAGTGTTTGATCCTGAAATTGCTATTGATAGAGTAGTTGATTATTATAGAAAACGAGGATATACCGATAAATGGATTAAAGATAGATTAAATGGGATTGTAAATAGAAAACAATTAACTGATGTTTGGAAAGAAGGAGGTATAACAGAAAATAAAGAATATGCTATTTTAACAAATGAAATTTATAAAGAATGGTCTGGTATGAAAGCAAGTGAATATAAAGAATTTAAAGGTCTTAGAAAAGAATCTTTAAGAGATAATATGTCAGATATAGAAGTTATTTTAACGGATTTAGGGGAAACAGCAACAAGAGAACTTGCCAAAGAACATAATCCGTATGGATTAGAGCAAAATAAAATGATTGCAAGAATGGGTGGTAATGTTTCTAGAGTTGCAAGGGATAACTTAGAACAAAAATTAGGTAAATCAATAGTTAGTAATCAAAATAATTTAAGTTATCAATATTTAGACAAAAAAGATAAATTAGAAAATAAAAAATAATTTTTGAAACTATTTAAGTGAATGAAATTTTTATACAAAATACTAATTCTAAAACTCAACCATTGGTTTGTGTAAAATCTTGACGATTTAGTGTATATTTCAATCATGGAAGGAGATAAAAGTTCATGGATTTAATTAAGATTGGAAAGTTTATTGCAAGTTGTAGAAAAGAGAAGAAGATTACTCAAGAAGAATTGGCAGAAAAACTATATATTACAGATCGAGCGATATCGAAATGGGAAAGAGGATTATCTTTACCGGATGCAGATAAAATGTTAGATTTATGCGATATATTAGATATTAATGTTAATGAACTTTTGAATGGTGAGAGAATTGATATGAAAGATTATCCTAAAAAAACAGAAGAATTATTGATTGAGATGTCTAAACAAGAAGAAATGAAAAATAAAGAATTATTATTTTCAATGTGGATAATATTAGTTGTTAGTGTATTATTTTATATAGAAATTATTCTTTTAGCGGTAAATACTTTAGAAGAAGGAGTATTACTTGGTACAATTATATGTATTTCAACAATTATATTTTTAATCGCTGGTTTTATTGCATTAAAATTTGAAGTTGATGCAGGATACTTTGAATGTAGTAAGTGCCATCATAAATATACTCCTACTTATAAGCAGATTTTATTTGCTCCACATATTGTTGTCTTCAGATATTTTAAATGTCCAAAATGTGGTAAAAGAAGTTGGAATAGAAAAGTGATGACAAAATAGTTCATAAGATAAGTAGACTAGGAATTGATTACTTTTTATTTGTTCCGCAATATGCTTTTTTTTGATATAATACTTAGTAAGTTAATCGTGGAAATGTTGGAGTATCTATGGAGATATTTAATTTAAAAGATAAATTAGAATATTTAGATGAAGTAGTAAGATTGGAATATGAAGAGTGGGCTGAACAACCTGATGTAGATAGATTGGAGAGAATGAATCTTAAAAAAAATAAAATTTGCAAGATGTTTGAACATCCATCTTTTTGTAAATTAATCTTAGTAGATGATTGTACTTTAATAGGTTTTATCTCTATTTTTCCTAATGATTGTGAAGAAGAAAAAGAGTTAACTCCTTGGTATGCAACTATGTATGTGAAAAAAGATTACCGTCATCATGGATACTCTAGGATCTTAAATGATGCTATCTTAAAAGAAGCAAAAAATAGGGGATTTCAAAAACTTTATTTAAAAACGAATTTACAAAATTATTATGAAAGATTTGGGGCAATCATGATTAAGAAATTAAAAACAGGTGAATTTCTTTATCAATTTGATCTTTCTTCATTATCTGGAGAGTGAGGATGGATATATGAGAAGAACTATTTTTATCATTCTATTTATTATTGTGTGTATTGTAATCCTATTTCTTTTTGTGAATCACAAGAATCAGGAAGAGAATAGTAATCGTTATATTGAGGAGGATATTATGGTGGATGAAATCTTTATTAAAGTAAATGGTCGAATTTTAAATGTAAAATTAGAAGAGAATCGTTCTTCTTTGGCATTTGTTGAAAAATTAAAAGAGGGGGATATTACCATTCAAGCGCATGATTATGGAAACTTTGAAAAAGTAGGGAATTTAGGATTTTCTTTACCTACCAGTGATGAAGATATTACAACAGAAGCAGGAGATCTTATTTTGTATCAAGGAAATCAAATTACACTTTATTATGATACGAATCGTTGGGAATTTACGAAATTAGGTAGGGTGCAAAATACTTCACAAAAAGAATTAAAGGAGATTTTGGGTAAGGGAGACGTGGAATTTACTTTTTCCTTAAACAGTTAGCTTGTTCCTTTCATCGTGATATATTATTTGATGGAATAAAAAATATAGTTAGGTGATGAATTATGAAAAAATATCAGACAGGGATTTATGTAGGAAAGTTTTTTCCTTTTCAATTAGGGCATTTACAAACCTTAAATAAGATTTCTAGTTTATGTGAAAAGGTGTTTCTAGTATTTTATTACAACGAAGAAGAGGAACAAAGATTATTTAAAGAAATTCCATACTCTATATCTGAAAGAATAGAAGATGTCTCTCAAATATTAAAAAACGAAAATATAGAGATTGTAAAATTTGTTCCTTCTCCTGATTTGAAGTTTCCAAATGACTATTTGAAAATCAAACAAGAATTGTTTCTGCAGATTCAAGTTGATCAAATTGATGTACAAATTATTGGAGCAGATGAAGAAAAAAAATATAAAGATACTATTTATGCCGATCATTATGTAACCGGTGAAAATATCTATGAAAAGGGAATCGCTATTCATGCCTCTTTGATTCGAGGAGAATATGATACCTATAAGTATTTGCTTCATCCCGTTATTCGAAAGAGATTAGATGATTTATTAGGAAAGCAAAAGTACATCTGCCTGGTTGGAAAAAGTGGAACTGGAAAGAGTTCTATTGCGGATATTTTAGAAAAAAGATTAGAGAATAGTATTCATCTTGATATTGATAAAATTGTCCATGAATCTCATTTGGATTCTCAGGTGAAAAGTGAAATTCTGAAGATTGTCCCTGGTGATATATTGGATGATGATCATCATATTGATAGAAAAAAATTAGGGAATATCTTGTTTCAAAATCCTGAATTAAAAAATAAGGTTTATGCTATTACGTGGGAATATGTTAATCATATGATTCAAGAGATTGCAAAGAAAAATTATCATTATATTATTTTAGATTGGTATAATATTAATACAAAATCTTATTGGAATTTAGCTACCGTTAAAATCTTAACAGATAGAGATTATGAATCTCGTAAGCAAGAAGTATTAAAAAGAGATCATATTACTCCAGAATACTTTGATTTGAGAGAAAAGAATAGTAATCAGTATGATAATCTTGTTTATGACTATAAAGTTAACTTCAGTGATACTCATTTATTAAATTCTATTATTGATTTATTAAAGTAAAAAAATACTTTGCCTTATCTTTTAATATTTCTTTAATTTTTATATTTTATCCTTTTCTAGGAGGTGGTAGTATTGAGAATATTAGTTGTAGAAGATGAAGAGACTATTGCCGATATTATCGCAGCAAAACTACGTCATGAAAAATATGAAGTGGATACTTGTTATGATGGAGAAGAAGGACTCTATAATGCATTATCTAATATCTATGATCTTATTGTTCTTGATATTATGTTGCCTAAGGTGAATGGTTTTCAAATTTTAAAAGAAGTTCGAGAAAATGATATTCACTCTAAAGTGATTATTCTTACTGCAAAATCTATGTTAGATGATAAATTAAAAGGATTTGACATTGGAGCAGATGATTATGTTACAAAACCATTTCATATGGAAGAGTTAATTGCTCGAGTCAATGTTCAATTAAGAAATAAAGGGAATCATAAAGTGAAGGATATATTAGAATATCAAGATTTATCTTTAAATATTAGAACATCAACATTAACTTGTACTTCTACGAAGGAATCTATTACAATCCCTTATCGAGAATTTTTATTGCTTGAATATTTTATGAATAATAAAGAACAGATTATTTCTAAAGAACAAATTTATGATAAAGTATGGGGAATGGATACAGATTATGAATCTAATAATTTAGAAGCCTATTTGTCTTTTTTAAGAAAGAAGATTAGAATTATTGGATCAAAAGTAAATATTAAAGCAGTTCGTAATTTGGGTTATAAAATGGAGGGGTAAGTAGATATGGAGAATTTAGAAAAGAAGACTTTTTTTACTATTTTTATCATTATTACTTTATTTGCTATCTTTTTTGCAACCTTTTTTAATATTCAAACGTATCATAGAGAATATATAGGAATCTCTAATAATTTTATGAGAATGAAAAATGTGATGACAGAAAAACATGAATCGTTTGATAAAGAAAAGAGACCTATTGATGATGAACTTCGTAATCGAAAAGTTATGGATTATGATGTTTATACATTTATCTTGAATGATAAGAATGAGATTTTGGATCAAATTAGTCATAATGATAAGACTATTAGTGATGATGTTGTTCAGAAAGCAAATGATATTCTTTTAAAACAAAATAAGAGTCATACTAAAATAGGTTGTTTATATTGGAATCAGTATGCTTATCATTATGAAGAGGGGAATTCTCTAACGATTGTAAATATGACGAATACCAGAAATATGTTACTTATGAATTTGCTTATTTCTTTCTTATTAGTATGTGTTGGGGAAGTTATCATTTATCTTATTTCTAAAAAAATAACGGAATGGATTACGAAACCTGTTGTTATGAGTTTTGAAAGAGAAAAAGAATTTGTTGCGAATGCTTCTCATGAACTTAAGACTCCACTTGCTGTTATGATGGCTAATATTGATTGTTTGGATGTTAATAAGAAAAATGAAAAGTGGATTCATAATTTGAAAAGTGAATCTGATAGGATGGGTAATTTAATTACTAGATTACTTGATTTATCTAAAACAGAATATTTAAAAGATGAGAATTTTCATATGAATGATATTTCTATGATTATTGAGAAAAGGGTTTTAACATTTGAGAGTTTAGCTTATGAGAAAAATATTATGATAGAGACTAATATTCAGGAAAAAGTAAATATTTTATGTCATAAAGAAAGTATTGATGAATTGATTTCTATTTTAATTGATAATGCTATTTGTCATGGATTTGAAAATAGTAAAATATATGTTAATTTAAGTAGTGATAAATCAGATATAAAATTAGAAGTTAAAAATCAAGGAGAACCTATCTTACCAGATGAATGTGAAAAAATATTTGAAAGATTTTATCGTAAGGATGAGAGTCATAATCGTAAAAGTGGAAGATATGGACTGGGTCTTGCGATTGCTAAAAATATTGTAAATGCTCATCATGGTAATATTAGGGCTTATTCTAAAGATGAGATTACTACGTTTGAAGTAAAATTAAAAATAAATGAACATTAACTAAAAAAAGTTAATGTTTTTTAATGTTTCTTTAATCTTAGAAGCATATGATGATATTGTTCTAAGGAGGAAGATTATGTTTATATTTAAAAATGCATGGATTTCAATTAAAAGAAATAAAGGAAGGAATATTTTAATAGGAATTATTATTTTAATTATTGCTTGTGCTTGTACTATTACACTTGCTATTAAAAATACTGCTGTTGATTTGATTCAATCTTATAAAAGTGCTTATGATAAAGAAGTTACGATTGGTTTTAACAGAGAAAATATGATGAAAGATTTTGATCCTTCTCAAGAAGAGGGTAGGACAAACGCTAGAGAAAGATTTGATAATATTGCTAGTTATACTATTAGTGATGTAGAAAAGTTCGCTGATAGTAAGTATATTGATAGTTACTATTATACTTATGGAGTTGGACTTAATGGAAATAATATAGAAAAAGCAGAAATTGAGTCTAATAATGATATGCCTAATGGATTTGGTCATGGAAAAGGAAATAATTTTTCCACTACGGACTTTACTTTAACTGGTTATAGTTCTTTGGATGCTATGAGTGAGTTTATTAATGGTACTTATACGATGAATGAAATTACTGATAATGCTTGGGATGTTGCTTTTGATGGTAATTATGTTTTTATTAATCAAGAACTTGCTGATTATAATGAGCTTCATTTAAATGATAAGATTCAATTAAAAGATGATGATGGAAATACTTATGAATTTGAAATTATTGGTATCTTTAAAGAAAATGAAGAAGAAGGACAAACAATGTCTATGTTTTCTAATTCTGCCAATGCTCTTGTAACAAATGCTAATGCTGTTAATAGTATAGTTTCTGGTAATGAAAATTTAAAAGGTGATTTATATCCTACCTTTATTATTGATTCTTATGATCATGTAGAAAAATTACAAGATGAGTTTTATGAAAAAGGATTAGATGAAAACTTTGTTTTACAATCAAATGAAGAATTAGCTTTAAGTGGTGTATCTA
The DNA here is from genome assembly GCA_947632595.1 of uncultured Bacilli bacterium. Lineage (GTDB taxonomy): Bacteria > Bacillota_I > Bacilli_A > RF39 > UBA660 > UBA3789. Next base: position 7,203 of record CANRPY010000036.1, read on the forward strand.
GTATTCAAAATATTAATTCTTTTGCAACTACATTTTTAATATTAACTCTTATCATTGGTGGCGTTGTTTTATTTGTAATTAATATGATCAATATTCGTGAGAGAAAATATGAAATTGGTGTTTTAAGAACAATTGGTATTAGTAAACTTAAATTAACAATGCAATTTGTATCTGAACTCGCTATGGTTGCAGTTGTTGCTCTTATATTGGGTGCAGGAATTGGTGCAGTAAGTTCTAAGGGAATTAGTAATTCATTACTTGCAAATGAAATTAATAGCAGTAATGAAAGAGTAGAAGAAATTGGTAAAAATTTTGGAAATGATGGTGGAATGCCAAATCGTGGAGATAGAGGAGAAATGCGAGGAAAAGGTATGCCTGTTGTTCAAGCATATGATTCTATTGATGCTGTAGTTGATATTAAAGTTTTAGTTGAATTACTTGGTATTGGACTTTCACTTGTACTTGTAAGTTCGATTGCTTCTATGGTTAGTATTCAAAGATTTTCACCACTTACTATATTGAAAGAGAGGTCTTAATGATGGCAAATAAGAAAAAAGAGAATTCACCAAAAAATATTCTTTTAAGCATTCAAAATGCAAGTTATCGATATAGTGATGCTGTTGCAGATGATTATGCATTAAAAGATATCAGTTTTGATTTTGAAAGTGGAAAAATATATGCTATTAGAGGTAGAAGTGGTAGTGGTAAAACAACATTATTATCTCTCATTAGTGGTCTTGAAAAATGTAGTGAAGGAGAAATTATATTTGATGGTAAAAGTCTAAAAGATATGAATTTAGATAAATATCGAAATAGTGATATTGGTATTGTTTTTCAAAGTTATAATTTATTACCTTTTATGACTGCTGCAGAAAATATTATTTTATCCATGGATGCGAATGGTCTAAAAATAAAAAATAAAAAAGAAAAAGCAATTGAACTTATGGAAAAAGTAGGTTTGAAAGATGGTTTTGCTGATCGTAAAGTATTACGATTATCTGGAGGAGAACAACAAAGAGTTGCAATTGCTAGAAGTTTATCCTATAATCCTAAAATGATTATTGCAGATGAACCAACAGGAAATCTTGATAAACAAACAGAATCAGAAATATTAGATATTTTTCAAAAATTAGCTCACGAAGAAAATAAGTGTGTGATTATTGTAACTCATTCTCAAAATGTATGCGATAGTGCTGATGTTGTATTTGATTTAAAAAAAGTAAAAGAAAAATAATTTAAAAAAGTAAATCTTATGAGATTTGCTTTTTTATTAGAACTTAGTTTTTTAATTCATGTTATAATAATTTATATCATATTAGTTGGAGTGTTTATGGAAGAAAATATTGAAAATTGTTTTACTGATAAGAAAGTTGAAGCTATTAGAAAATATTATAAGAAGAATCAATTAATACTAGAATTACAACTTATTTTGTATCATAATTATAATATTTACATTCGACTAGATTATATTAAAAAACTTCATACTTATCGATTAAGTTGGTTTGATTTAGATCAATTAGATATTCAATCTATTGAGAAATGTATGAGTTCTGAATATTTTTTACCAGAATTAGTAGATACTATATTTGAAATTATTGATAAAAGAGAAGTGCCAAGTAATTATCAGCATATAGAACAATCTAAGGGAAAAGTAATTTTATCTTTATTTCATAATAATAAAGAATATACTTATGAATTTTATAAATATATTCCTAATGAGTATGCTTACTTATCTAATATTTTTATTATAATATTTAATAATTTACCTAGAAAATTACAGAATTTTTTATTTGAACTTCATGCTGAATTAGAAAATGATGTTACTAGATATGAGTATAAAGAAGAATTTTCTTTTGATTTATATCATGATGATATTAATGAAATATTTGATTCTTTAATTATAAAACGTGGTATGAAATATTATGAAGAAGAGAGAGTAAAATATTTAGAGAAGATTGATGAGAATCGTTTTTTTGCAATAGTACAGGGTGGAGAGGAATATTTAGTTGTTATTAAGTATGATGAGAAAAATAAGAGAATGCAAGTATATTGTTCTTGTCCTTGTGAATTTTATTGTAAACATATTTATGCAGTTATATTAGCTATTAGAAATAATGAAATAAAACGTTTTTATAAAATTAATTATAAAAATCGTAATTTATCTATTATGGATAGAGTTTTAAATTTTGATTATCAGTTATGTCTTGGTATTGTTGAAGATAATTTTGAAATCATTAATGATGAAGGGGATATTGAATTAGTACCAATATTTGATTCTAATAATAAATGTAATTGGCAAGTATTAGAAGATGATGATAAGATGTCTTTAACTAGAGAGTTACAAGATATTATTCATAGAAATTATTAAGAGTTTGGGGGAGAAAAATATGAAGAAACAAACAGCTGGTAGGGAACAATTGGGTAAGATTGCTCCTAAATTTGCAGAATTAAATGATGATGTATTATTTGGAGAGGTATGGAGTAGAGAAGATCAATTATCCACAAGAGATAGAAGTTTAATTACTATATCTGCTTTATTTGCGATGGGATTGTATCCACAATTAAAAAGTCATTTAGTTCTTGGAAAGGAACATGGTCTTACAAAAGAGGAAGTTGTTGAAACTGTAACTCAACTTGCATTTTACTGTGGTTGGCCTAAAGCATGGAGTACCTTTTCTCTAATTAAGGAAGTATATGGAAGTGATAAAGATGAATAAGGAAGATTTTGATAAAGAAAATGTCTTTGGATTAGGAAATCCAAATGATGCGTATGCAGAGTATTTTACAGGTAATAGTTATTTAAACCCTATTACTAAAACGGATAATGGAGTTAGTTTTGCAAATGTAACATTTGAACCGGGATGCAGAAATAATTGGCATATTCATCATGCAAAAAGTAGTGGAGGACAAGTTCTAATTTGTACAGCAGGGTATGGTTACTATCAGGAAGAAGGAAAAGATGTACAAAAATTATCTCCAGGTGATATTGTAGTAATACCAGCAAATGTGAAACATTGGCATGGAGCAAGACCTGACTCTTGTCTTTCACAGGCATAATGACACCAAAAGATAAAAC
>CANRPY010000037.1 GCA_947632595.1 uncultured Bacilli bacterium
TCCTTCGAATGAGGAACATTCTACTATTCTTTTACGATCTACTGTAATACAAAAAGAATATCTTGCTTAAGATATTCTTTTTAACTTACCATCCATATAAATTCATTTAAGGTAATGTCATCTACGATTGGGAATCTTGGGATTAGATAGTGATTATCTGTTCTTCTTGCTTTTACACTTCCACCAATAAAGGCTACTCTAAAACCTAGTTCTTGTACTGCTTGAAGAGATTCTCTATCATAACTATAAAACGGGAAACAGAAGGATGTGTTATCTCTAATGATATCAAGAGATTTTTGTAAATCTGTTTTTACAGTTTGATAATCTGAACAAGCAACTAATCCACGACCATCTGGACAACTTGCTTCATAATGTAGATTATAACTATGAGATTGAATATCTAGATATGGTGATTGATAATCTGATATCTTCCAATCCCATCCTGTAATTAAAAATAGGGTAGCATGCATTTTATATTCTTCTAGAAGAGGAATTAGGATATTTCCATTTTGTGTTCCTGTTCCATGTCCTCCATCATCTACTGTTAGTAAGACAGAGTTTTGTGGTAGTTCAATAATTCCATCCATCCAATCTGCAAATTCTTCTATAGTAAGTGTTTTATATCCGTTATCTTTTAACCATTGTAATTGTTCTTGGAATTTTGCTTTTTCTAAGCAAATGGTTTCATTACATGATGTATCAAAAGTGCCATCGTAAAAGAAGTGATAATTGATAACGGCAATTCTTTGATCATTTGGAGTTTCTTTTCCGTTGTCGGCAACATCTTCGCCGTTTGCCATTCTTACATAATTATCAATGATTGTATAACTTTTTGCTTGGTAGCAATTGATTGTTTTTTCTTTTTCATTTGGAGTTGCGGTTTTATTAGTTACCATTAGTTGGTATCCATCTTTTTCTTCTATTTTTTCAAGAGGTACTTTTGTCTCTTCTGTTACCTTTTTTGCTTCTTCCGATTCTTCATTTATTGCCATAAAGATGGCTTTTTCTTTTACATTGATATTTCCTTTTATATAATTTAGAAAATCTTCTTTTGTTAGAAAGTAATAACCTTCTTTTTGAAGTCTTTTGATATGTGCTTTTACGCTAGCAGGTTTTAAGCAAGTTGTGTCTTCACCACAATTATTTTTTATTTTATCGTAGAAGATTACACTGACGTGATTTGCTTTTCCTTTGATTTCTTCTTTTGCTTCTTTTTCTTTTGCAACTTCTTTTTTTTCTATGCGTAATGTTTTTCCTAAAAAAGATATGTAGTAGTTTTTCTCATCTTTTTTCTCTACACTTGCTTGAATAGATTGTTTTATATTTACCATTTCTTTTTTGCCATCATAGAGTGTTACTTCTTTTTTGGTTTCTATTTCTTTTTGTAATGGTAAATAATAAGAATTCTCTTTTTCTTTTTCTTTGGATGCTTTTTTAATATCTTTATAATAGATATAGTAGTTGGAGTCTTTTATTTTTAAATAACGATTTTTTGTTGTTGGAGATTTTACTTTTTCTAGGGATAGAGTAAATCCTTTTTCTAATGTTCCTACTACTTTTTTCTTCTCATTATATAGTTTAGCGATCTTTTTGGTTATTACGTTTTCTGTATTTATTTTCTTTAATGCTTGTAATGTGTTTTTTTCATACCAGTCATATCCAAAGTAGGATAGAATTCCTAATACCATGAAGCCTATTAATAATAGAATGATATAGAGCTTTTTTTTCTTTTTAGAAGGCTTTCTTTTCTTCTTTTTTTCCTTTTCTTCTGCCATAATCACACACACCTCATCTTTATTTTCACTACCATTATAATTCTTTTTTTTTCATTCTACAATCCTTATTTTTCGATATTCTTTTTTTGGATTCTTTGGTATACTATATAGAGTAGAGGAGTGGGAATTATGAGGATTATTGTTGTGGGAGGGGGAGCAAGTGGCGTTGTTTCAGCGATTCTTGCGAAAAAAAAGGATTGTGAAGTGATTCTTCTTGAGAAAAATGATAAACTCCTTAAAAAACTTTTGTTAACGGGGAATGGTCGTTGTAATTATATGCATGATGAGTATTCTTCTTCTAATTTTCATAGTGAGAATTTGGAATACTATGATGAGTTTGTGACTCCTTACCTTATTGATGAAGTTCATTATTTTTTTGATTCTTTAGGAATTATTTCGAAAAATAAAAATGGATATCTTTATCCTTTTACTAATCAAGCATCTACGATTCGAGATGCCTTGCTTCAAAAATTAGAAGAGGAAGAGATTCCGGTTTATTATGATACTTGTGTTTTAAATATTGAAAAGAAAAAAGATCAATTCTATCTTCACACCAATCAAAGAGATTTTTATTGTGACCAGTTGGTACTTGCGACTGGAGGATGTGCTTATCCAAAAACAGGTAGTGATGGATGCGGCTATTCCTTTTTAGAACAACTTTGTCATACCATTGTTCCTCCTGTTCCTGCTTTGGTTCCTCTTATTAGTTCTGGTTCTTATTGCAAAGAATGGGATGGTGTTAGAGCAGATTGTGTTCTTTCTTTAGAGGAAGATGGGGAAGTCATTGCAACAGAAGAGGGAGAAGTTCAATTTACTTCTTATGGAATTAGTGGAATTTGTACCTTTAATTTGAGTCATTTTGTTTCTAGAGGTCTATATCAAGGAAAAAAAGAAAAAATTCTTATTAACTTTGTTCCTTTTGTAGAGACGTTGATTACCCCTTGGATGGATCGATATTCGAAAAAGAATCCTCATAAAACTCTTTTTCAATTATTGGAAGGATTTTTAAATCGAAAACTTGTTCCTATTCTATTAGAGGAGAGTCATCTTAAAAAAGATGCTAGGTATGAAGAACTTACTCATGAAGAGAAGATGCTTCTTTGTAAAAATTTAAAGAGTTTTCCAGTCCCTATTACGGGAACAAAAGATTTTGATCAATGTCAAATTAGTAATGGAGGAGTTTCTTTGCAGGAAATTGATCTTCATACGATGGAGTCCAAGATTGTTAAAGATTTATTTGTTACAGGAGAATTGTTGGATTTAAATGGTGATTGTGGGGGATTTAATTTAACGATTTGTTGGATTAGTGGTATACTAGCTGGTAGAAGTTTGGGTGATAGACATGTTACAGATTCGACAGATTAAAGTACCAGTATTAGAAGATACGGAGGAGACTCTTATCCAAAAGATTTCTCGAAAGTGTAAGATTTCTCCTAAAGAAATTTTATCCTATCACATTTTGAAAAAAAGTATTGATGCAAGAGATAAAAATTCTATTTTTTATGTTTATGAAGTTCTTATTTCTTGTTCTTGCGAAAATCAAGTTACTCGTTCTCAAGATATTTCTTTTTATGAAGAAGTCTCTTATGAATTTCCAAAACCTGTTTCTCTAATGAAGGATAGACCTATTATTGTTGGAAGTGGACCTGCAGGACTCTTTTGTGCTTATATGCTTGCGGAAGCAGGACTTTGTCCTATTGTTCTTGAAAGAGGAGAGAAGATGGAAGATAGAATTCTTTCTGTTGCTCGATTTTTTGAGACCAATGAGTTAAATCCGAACTCTAATATTCAATTTGGAGAAGGGGGAGCAGGAACATTTTCTGATGGGAAGCTTAATACTCTTACCAAAGATAAAATGGGAAGAGGTAAAAAAGTATTGGAGATTTTTGTTCAAAATGGTGCTCCTGAAGAAATTCTATATATTCATAATCCTCATATCGGTACGGATATTTTACGAAAAGTTATTACTCATATGAGAAATCATATTCTTGCTTTAGGAGGAGAGTTTCATTATCAAAGTTGTGTTACTGATTTGATGATTCAAGAGGGAAAGATTGTTGGAGTCTTGGTTAATGAGACGCAAAAATTTCTTTCTTCTCATGTGATTTTAGCGATTGGGCATTCGGCAAGAGATACCTTTCGAATGCTACATGAGAAAAATATTGTTATGAAGCCTAAAAATTTTGCAGTAGGTCTACGAATTGAACATCCTAGAGAGATGATTGATCAGTGGCAATATGGAAAATTTGCTTCTATAATCGGTAGTGCTAATTATAAACTTACTTATCAAACAAAGGAGGGACGTGCAGTATATTCTTTTTGTATGTGCCCTGGAGGATTTGTTGTGAATGCTTCTTCTTATGAGGGAGGAGTTGTTGTTAATGGGATGAGCAATTATTTGCGAGATGAGAAAAATTCTAATAGTGCCATTGTTGTTAGTGTTAGTCCATCAGACTTTGGAGATCATCTATTTGCAGGTATGGAGTTTCAACAAAAGTTAGAGGAAGCAGCTTATGTAGAAGGAGGGGGATTCATTCCTGTACAACTTTATGGAGATTTTTGTAAAAATCAAAAAAGTACTTCTTTTGGAGAATATCTTCCAAATACGAAGGGAGAGGTTTCTTTTGGAAATTTGAGAAGTGTTTTGCCAGAATTCATTTCTTCTTCTATTATGGAAGCAATGTGCGATTTTCAAAAAAAGATTCATGGTTTTGCAAGAGAAGACGCTATCTTATTAGGAGTAGAGACAAGAACTAGTTCTCCTATTGTTATTTGCCGGGGAGAAGACTTTCAATCTACTATTCAGGGACTCTATCCTTGCGGAGAAGGAGCAGGATATGCAGGTGGAATTACTACCGCAGCTATTGATGGGATTAAAGTAGCTGAGAAAATCGTTTTATCTTTATGATAAAATGTGATATAATTTAAATACTATTTTATAGGAGATGGTTTTATGGAATATATGATTATTCTTGTTATTACGCTTATGATTACTTTAGGAGCACAATTTTATTTGACTTCTAAATATAGAAAAAGTGAGAAGATTCTTTCTAAGTGTGGATTATCAGGAGCAGAGGTTGCTAGAAAGATTCTTGATCATAATGGATTAGAAAAAGTTACTGTAATGGAAACGGGTGGCTTTTTAAGTGATCATTATGATCCTAGAACAAAAGTTGTTCGTCTATCTAGTTCTATTTTTGCCAAAAGTTCTATTGCTTCTGTTAGTGTTGCTGCTCATGAATGTGGACATGCTATCCAGGATAAAAATGGATACTTCTTTTTACGTTTTCGTAGTAGTATAGTCCCTTTTGTTAATTTTTCTTCTATTGCAGGATATATTGCTATTATGATTGGTTTATTTACGGGTGCTTTGGGATTATTTTGGTTAGGAATTATTTTTGAACTTGTTATTTTGTTTTTTGAACTCGTAACTCTTCCTGTTGAGTTTAATGCTTCTAAAAGAGGTCTTCAACAATTACAAGAGTTAAAATTACTAGAAAAGGAAGAAGTATCTAAGAGTCGTGGAATGTTATTTGCGGCTGCTCTTACTTATGTTGCAAGTGTTGCTACTACTTTACTTGAGATTTTGCGTTTAATTCTAATGGCTAGAAGAGAGGATTAATTATGCTTAAGGTTGTCAATCGTATAGAAGATGCCAATTGTATTACCCATGCTGGGACTTTTCATGCAGATGATGTATTTTCTTCTGCTTTTTTGGAGTCTTATTTAAAGGATGTTTCTATTTATCGTACGAATTCTGTTGATCCTACCTTATTTTCTAATGATGTTTTTATTTATGATGTTGGTAGGGGTAAATTTGATCATCATCAAAATGATTGTCTTAAAAGAGAAAATGGAATTCCATATTGTTCTTTTGGATTGTTATGGAAGGAATATGGAAAAGATTTTTTAAATCGTTTGGGGATTGCTAGAGCTGATCGCGTATGGGAAATGATGGATAAGGATCTTGTTGAGGGAATTGATGCTGATGATAATGGTGTTTTTCCTAAAGTAGATGCTAATTATAAAGTGAAGATGTTACCTGGCATTGTGAAGATTTTTAATCCTAGTTTTTTAACAGAACAAACAGAAGAGGAGCAATTTGTAAAGGCTTGTGCACTTGCAAAAATGATTTTAGAAGAAGAAGTTTATTATATTCAAGGTAAGGCTTTGGCAGAAGAAAAAGTTCTAGATCAGTTAGATGATTTGGATGAAGGCGCTAAATATATGGTTTTAAATTCATTTCTACCTTATGAAGAAGTTTTACTAGGCGAAGAAAAAGCAAACTCTATTTTATTTGTTGCTTATCCTTCTAATCGAGGAGGGTATGCTATTAAGACTGTTCCAAAGAGTATGGAAGATCGTGCGAATCGAATGGATTTTCCTGCAGAATGGGCTGGTTTAGAAGGAGAAGAGTTAGAAAAAGTATCTGGAATTCCTGGACTTACTTTTTGCCATGCTACTCGTTTTCTTGTCAGTTGCAGAGACTTAGATACGGTATATCAAGTTTTTCAGAAAATTTTGGTTGACTGTTAAGTAGCATTTCATTTCTTGCTATTTCCTTGAAAAAGAAGGAGAATATGGTTATTATATTCTGTAGAGGTGCTTTATGTTAAAAAGAGAATTAATAAAAAGTGGAATTATTATTGCTTTTATTTTATTTCTTGCTGTTTTTTCTACTTATTACATTTATCATAAATTTCAAAGTGATCGAAATGTTGATTTTAATTCCGAATCTTTAAATGTTGTATTTCATGATGTTTCAGGAGAGAAAATGTCTCTTACTAAAGTAACTCCTGTTACGGATTCTGTTGGTTTATCTTCTACTAATTATCGTTTTGATATTCATAATAATTTAACGGTATCTGTTCCTTATCAAATTAAGATTGTGCCAGATAAAGAAATGATTTTGGAAGATGAATGTGGGGAGTTTTTAATTCCGGAAGAAGATCTTCGTATTTCCATTAAAGTTGGAAAAGGAGATAATAAAATTTATGATTTAAAGGAACTAGAGGATGGAATTTTATTAGATCGCTCTGTTGGGGCTTTGGGAACCGATGCGATTTCTATACGTATTTGGGTTAATAAAGATAGTGAGTTGTTAGCAGGAAGTAGAATGCATTATCATGGAATTATTCAAGTCATTGAAGACCAAGATATTGTTGCGATACGGTAGGATATATGGATATTGATTTAAGTTTATTACATAGTGGTAATGTTTCTGAAATTCCCATTACAGGTGAATATGTATTGCCAACGTCTTTTTATGAAAATAGTGATATTGTGAGACTTTCTCCTATTTCTGTTTGTGGGCATGTTCAATGCGATGAAGAGATGCAAGATACTATCACTTGTCAAATAAAGGGAACTATGATATTATTAGATTCGATTTCATTAGAAGAAGTGGAATACCCTTTCCAAGTAGAGTATGATGATATCCTAGAGGAAAATTGTAAAAAGTATGAAAATTTGCTTGATATTTTTACGTTTTTATGGGAAAATATTGTACTGGAGGTCCCCTTACGGTTTACTAAGGTTGAAGATCTCAGTAAATTTCATGGGGATGGATGGAAATTAATGAGCGAAGATGAGCATCGTTATCAGAGTAATCCATTTAGTGAGTTATTAAAAGATTATGATAAGGAGTGAGATACTATGATGAAGTTAGACATTCAATTATTTGCTGTTCCTTTCCGTAAGGTATCTAAGACTAGAAAAAGAATGAGAAGAAGTCATAATGCTATGGAAGTTCCTGGAATGACAAAATGCCCAAGTTGTGGTGAAATGATTAAACCACATAGAGTTTGTCCTAAATGTGGAACTTATAAGGGAAAAGTTGAAGTAAGTACAAAAGAAGCAGAATAATTTCTGTTTTTTTTATTTTTGTTTTCTATATTGCTTTTTTTTCCATGATTGATATAATAAATATAGTAAGATAGTAGGTGTTTATATGAATAGGAATCGGAATAAAAAGGGAATGAAAAAAAGGAAAACAGAGCGTAAGGGATTTTCTCTTATTGAATTATTAGCTGTTCTAGTTATTATTGGAATTCTTTCTTTTTTTGCTGTAACGGGTGTTACTCGTTATATTAGACAATCTAAGGAAGTAAAAAATGAAGAGAATGTTAAGAATATTAAGATGGCTGCGCAAATGTATATGCAGGCAAACCGTAGTAGTCTTCCTAAAAATATAGGGGAATCAATTATTCTCGATGTTCGTACTTTAAGAGATACGAATTACTTGAAGGAAGATATTACGAACTCTAAGGGAGAGTCTTGTATGCAGTCGAATGTTCGTGTTTATCATTATGATCGAGATGAGTATTCTTATTATGTTCGTGTGGCTTGTGGAAAAGAAGAAGGCCTAAAAGATGATGATACAATACCAGCTCCAAGCATTGAAATCAATTTCTATAATGATGACAAAGATAATGCAGAAGAACAAAAGAATAATGTAAATGATATTTATTTTAATGCAATTATTTGTGGTGATGAGTCTTGTGATGGTTCTACTTCTGATGCAGAACATCTTGGCATTTATAGTTATTCTTATGAAATCTATGCCATTTATGATGATGATTCCAAAGATAAACAATTAGTTTTTGATAGTGGCAACTTAAAAGGCGGATTACAGTCTCAAATTAAGATTGAATCTAAGCGTGTTTCAGAATATGTTGATTTTACAGGCTTTTCTCAACTAAGTGTTACTGTTACCGCAGTTAATGAACAGGGTATTAGTCATACTAAAACAGTCAATAGTGGTGGCTACAAAGATGAACTAAAACCTATTTGCTCTATGGGATTTGATGATGCTGAACAAAAAATATTAAGTAGTTACTATCCAGGAGAAGCTACTAGTGATAATGATTGGTTAAATAAACATGCTTATTCTTCTTATCTTAAAAATGGAGATTATCAATCTACTTATCGTACAGATGATATTAACAAATTACAAACGATTTCTTTTAATAATTCAAAACGTAGTTTTAAGATTACTGCTTATTGTGAAGATGGATATGGTTCAGGATGTGCAAGAGACTCTTTTGTTAGAACCTGGCCAAATGGAGATGAGGGTAAAAATACTCAAATTAAATATCAATACGGTGCAAGATGGTCTAAAATAACGATTAAAGATAACGCAAATAATACTGAAGATTGTTTTGTACGTGCCAATGTAGATTTAAAAGCACCATCCTTAAAAGTAACTGTTTATAAAACATATGGAAATAGAAAAGTCTTTCTTTTCACAAAAAATATTTCAAACAATAAAATTGATGATGATGGTAAGGGAGATAACATAAATATTTCTTGTGCGGAAAACGGAAAAAAAGATAAAGATTGTCCAAATGATTTAGTAGAGTCAAGTACCGGGGAACTTTGGATGAACGCCGAAAATTATCCTGGAGGATCTCTAGAAATCGATGTTGACATGGAAGATAATTTGTATCTACATGACTATACATGGGAACTTAATGATCCATATATTGGAAGCGGGAAATCTGTTGGAGATTCTACTTTGAAGAATGCAAAGGAAGAACAAGGAAATAGTGATATTGTCCAAAAAGTTTTTGCGGAAAATAATTCAAATGAAAGAATTAGTGGATTAGAAGGCAATAATATCGAGCATTCAAGATTAACGGCAAATGTAACAGGATTAAAAATTAATCGAGAAGGAAAACGATATGGAAAATTCACGGCATGTGATAAAGCAGGAAACTGTACAACCGTTAATTTCTATTTCAATATTGATATTACTGCACCTCCTGTACCTGATCCTAAATATTCTGTTAATTCTTCAGAATATACTCCAGGAACTTCTTATGGTGGAAATGATAATTGGACAAATAAGAGCGTAGTTGCTTATATTCCTGAGACATTTGCTAGAGATGATTTAACAAATTCTAGTAGAACTGCGGAATTGTCTGGACATGATTACTTTGAATATTATTATTATAGACAAACTGAAAACAAGTGGGAATGGAAGAATACCAATACTGGTAAACTTTCTAGTGGTTTTAAAAATGGTTATCGTTATAGCTATTTGATTTCGGATGAAGGAAATCAATATATCTTATTTACAAGTTGTGATAATGCAGGAAATTGTTCTGAGAATCGATCTAT
>CANRPY010000038.1 GCA_947632595.1 uncultured Bacilli bacterium
TCGAATATCTAAATTTTTCATATAACACCCCTAAGTGAGGTATATTTTACCACAAAGAAGGAAAAAATGCAAAAAAAAGATACTACCAGTATCCTTACTTAATTAATCGATCTCTTTCCTCTAAAGTAGAAAGATCTAAACTTTGTCGATAAGTATCAAGCGCATCAAATGTTGCACTATAAGACTTATCAATTTCATCAATATTTCTTGAAAGATTAACAAGATCTTGTCGAATTCCTAAGATTTTACCACCAAGTTCTCTTAAATAACCTAAATACGCAAAATCTTTTGGCACCGTAAAAACACAGTAATTTTGAGCAGTTTTTAAATCTTGAAGAGTATCATTGATTGGATTACGAACAATACTAGCTAAAGTCTCATTTTCAGGATAAACAATTTTACTCACCAGTCTCACCCTTTCCAACTTTAGAAGCATTACTTTCTAATAGATTAGCATCATCACTAATAATCTTAGCAAAAGCCTTGATTTGATTTCCAACAGCTAACATATCTGGTTTGTCTAAAAGTACGTAGCGAACATATTCACAAGCTTTATTCCCAGTCCATTCTTTCGTAACAGAAGTCATATTAGAAAATTTCGTATACAATTGAGAAATTTTAGTTTGATAATCAACAGCTAAACCTTGTATTTCCGCAGAAACATTTTTCATTTCCATAGTATTTGCTTTCATGAAAAACACCTCAATTTCTCTAAACTTGCTTCATCTGATTTGCTAACTCTGTTTCTAACCGATTTGCCTCATTTCTTTTTTGAGTAATAGCTCGATCAATAGCAGGTATCACAACATTTGTAATATAACTAGAAGTACTGGCTATGTCTTGAGAAATTCCCTTGATACGACCAACAACAGGAGTCTCATTCTCATCTACACTATAAGCAGAGTAAACAAGGTTAGAAACAGGAGATAATTTAGCTTGAGAAGAATTTAGAGAATTAACGACATTCGCTAAACTAGCTTTCAAGGCATTATATCGTCCAATCGCATCATAACAAGAACTAATAGACATAGCCACACATCCAGAATTTTTTTAACTATCCAATATCAACTTTTTGAGCTGCTTGTTCTACAGCTTGAGCATCACTTTGTACGTTCGAAGATAATGTAGTATCACCAGATTGATATTTTTCATAATATCCATCAAGTTCACCATTCCATTTTTCAACTAACTTAACATAAGCATCTAATAATGACTTAGTAGATTTAACGAACTCAGTCATTTCAGTACCAGCTTTACCTTTAAAAGTAGAATCTAGGTCAGCTTGAGCGTTATATTGATTAATAATATCTTGAACATTGTTAGAGTATGTTGTAATAGCACTCTTTAATTCACCAAAGTCACTAACTCCAGCGAAACCACCGCTCCATACATTTGCTACGAATGTACCAACACGATCAGCAATTCCACTAACAGCTCCCCATGCAGAATCTAAGAATGATTTAACTTTTTGTCCAACAGTTGATTTAATATCACCAATAATTGATTGAATTCCCATAACTTAATTCCTCCTATCTCTTATCCACAAGTTCTTGATCGATTTCTGCTAATCCAGCAACTACTTTTTTGAACTCAGCTTCTAGTCCATCATAAGCAGCATCAAGTCCTTTGCAAATTTCTTCTACATCGTGTTCCATATTTTCTAAGAAAGTCTCTGCAGATTTACCAACCCAGCAAGCATGTACAGAATCTCTTAGTTGAGCAAGATTGTTTCTTAAAGCATTCTTAGTAGAGATAACACAGTTGTTATGAACGTTACTTAATGTAGTCATCATTTGGTTCTCGTCGTAACCAATTGAAGCACCTTCTAAAGTTAAAGCCATAAAACACCTCCTAATTATTATTTATTTCTTTGGCCTTATTGATAGTATCATCTGTAATCTGTTGAATAAGAAATGCAATATCCTGATCACCCTGTCTAACTTTATTGATAACAGCAATCAAGTCATCAGAATAAGAAACGATATTGTTTTTCACAACAGAATAATTTTTTCGAAAAGTACGATAAGATTCCATTAAAGAATCATATTGGCTTCCCTCAAAATAATTCTTGAGGCTATCCATCTTAGAATCAATAGAAGAAAAGATATCAGAAACTTCTTCAGATATGGTTAATAAGTCCATAGCGAAAGCACTTAGATCATCTTCTTTGATTGCTAATTGAATATCATTTCCGCTTCCTTGCATACTCCTATCCTCTCTATTACAAATAATACTAACGTAACTTATCATTACAATTTCACAATATCATTATTTAAAAGAAAGTGTCAAGTAATTAAACATTTATTTACACAATACAGACAATTATTTTACAGAGTATGATAGAATAAAAGTAGGTGATTTTTCATGAAAGAATATACAATAATTGGAACATTCAATTATAAAGGAAACAAATACGAATTACTAATAGATGCAGACAAAAAGTTCTTTTTCTTAAGAATAAATGAAAAAGAGGAAGAAGAATACATCACATTAAAAGAATTAATAGAGTTAACAAACCATTTTTCATATAATAACTGTGTCTTATTAGCAGAAAAAAATAAGAAAGGAAGGAAGAGAAGTATTATACCAAAAATTATAGTAGGAGCCCTACTAATCGCAGTAACCGTATCTTTTGTTTCAATCTTAAATAAAGTCAATTCTTCTCGTATGGATCTATCTCAACCAAATAGACCATCCTATTCTTCAACCATTTCAGCAGTAGAGAATGATGATCCATCTGTTTCAGAAGATAAAACACAAAAAGTAATTGATGAATTATTAGAAGATATTGAAAAACAGACAAAGGATTTTAAAGTAGAAGACATGCAAGAAGGAATTCATCTAAAGATCATTTTTGATAATTCAAAACTAGAAGAAGTAACAGGCAATAAAAAAGAAGATGTTACTTATGACATGATAAGAGAAATCATCAAAAAGAATTCAAACATTCCAGAAAAGTTTAAAAAAATGTATTTAGAACTAGCAGACAACCTAGAATCTCAATACCCAAATATGGATTTAAGAGTATGGTATGAAAATTTAAAAACAATAAAAATATTAGAAGTAGACGAAATGCAAATGAAAGTAAAAGCCATCAGCGCAACTGCCTACGCTTGTTATCGAAAAGATGAAAATACTATTTATACCGTAAAAGATTATGATTACGTTCCAGGAACTTGGGACTATCAAGTAATCATTCACGAAATGTGCCATCCTATTCGTAGTTCTTTCTTTAAAGATAAAAACGGAGATGATGTAAGAGTACAATTCGAGAGTCAATCTGGAGATGGTGTCATAATCGGAGAAGCATTAAACTCATTATTCGCATTAAGATCATATGACAAAGAAGAAAAAGATATTGCTTACCAATTACAAAGTAACATGTTAGAAGCAATGATAGAATCCATGGATCATTATACATATCAAGATTATATAGAACACAACATTACGTATTTAGAAAATGAATTAAATAAGCAAAATGGAGACGAAGAATCTGTAAGAATGTTAGGATTAATGGAGTTACAATATAAAGATTATCATGATGATGATATATCTGTTGGACAAGAGACATTCCATCCTTTATATGATTATATTGCCAAAATGTACTACGCAAAAAGAATAAACCCAAATATGTCCTATGAAGAAGCATTAAAAGTAAAAGACGAACTAGTAAATCGTATTACATACGATGTCCCGGCAGAATACAATATTGATACAAATCACTTCCAAGTATTCTTCGACAACTATTGCCAAGAATTAGGAATTCAAGATGCAAGAACAAAATAGTTATATTTGCAAAATTGCAACCCTAGAAGAAATTGAAAAAAGATGGATAGAAGAAGCCAATAAACATAAAGAGAATGCTCACTACTGGGAAGCAAAAGAAGAATACAAAGAAGAAGCAAGAAAAGGAACTAGAATTACCTATATAGGTCTCTTAGATGGAGAAATTATCTGTGATATTACAGCAGTCATCAAAAAAGAAGGAATCAAAAAAGAAGCAGGAGATATAGAAGAAATAGTAACACAAAACAGAGCTTATTTATGTGGCATTAGAACAAATAAAGAACAAGAAAAGAAAGGATTCTTCTCAAGATTATTTCACTTTGTAGAGGAAGATTTAAGAAAAAGAGGCTTTCAAGAACTATCTTTATCTGTTGATCAAGAAGAAACAAGAAATATGGAAATCTATAAACACCTAGGTTTTACCAATTATATAGGAACAGAAGTCAAACATGGAGAAGATAAAAATTATATTTTTCACTATTTATATAAAAATTAAAGACATCTCATTTTGAGATGTCTTTTTTAAAAGAATACAAGCTGTGAACCATTTCGGATATCGGTATCACGAACATAAGACTCATAAGAGTAAAACACAGTTTGATAACGATTACATAAAACAACGTCTTCACGAATAGGAAATACTCCAGAAGTATCTTCATTCACCAATTGGTTAATGAGTTTACAAATTTCTCGAATCGTACGATTAATAGGAATATATAGTTCATAAGATTTCTCAATTTCAGGAACAATTAAATTAACCATTACCTTATAATCCATTAATCATCACCATCCATCATTGTTTTAATAAGAGTATATGTTCCATTCTTAACAGAATATGCCATACCTTCATAACTATACTTCTTATCTTCATCAGTAAGTTCATTTGTAATCAATACAGATTGAGATTCTATTCCAGGGCCTAACCATAAACCATTAGAAGTATCCATACTATTATACCAAGGTTCCAACTTCAATAACTTAAATTTCTTATAATCATCAATTAGAATATATAAATTCTGTTTCGAATTAGCCATTCCATTAAATAAGTTAGTAGCAAACTCCAAACCAGTTTTATCCACAACATTTTTAATAGAAGCAGCACCTAAGATAATGTTAACAGCAAGAGGTTGCGTTTCCGTTCTTTCACGAACATCTTTTTCCAATGCTGCAAAAATAACTCTTAGATCATCTTTAAATAGCTTAATATCCAAAATTGGTTTTTCAAACATTTGAACAACATCAATAACACGTACAACAGTATTTGGAATCTTAGTAAGTAAGTTAGCAAGTGCATAAACAAACTTGATATTTGCTTTTAAATCTTTTGTAACAACTGGATAGATCTTAGTATTACTAAAGTCAAGTTTCGCAATATCTTTCTCATAGAAATTATATCCAATAGGAAGATCAGCAACTGTCGTAATATATTTAGCAAGATCCTCACTAGTAACATTATCCGGTATTGTCATAATCTTCTTAGCTCGGACATCATAACCCTTAGATAATGTTTCTGCGACTTGTTTCAAGTAAGCAAGTTCTTTATCAGGATCCGTAATATGAGCCGTTTGAAATTCACAATAAGAATCTTCATCATCAGCAGTTTTACAAATTCCACGACCATACAAATTACTTGGAATAAGTCCTCTTCGACAATTAGATAAATTACGATATTGACTTTCATCTTGTAGATTTAAAAGAATAAAATGGTTAAAATATTGTAAAATCCTAGGTTTAAAAGTATTTTGCGCAGATGCACTTAAAATAAAGATAATACCATATCGAGGAGCATCACGGAATAAAGAATTAAGACTTTCTACAACACGACTTAATACTTCCCCAAATACATCAAAGGCATTAATTACTAAACAAATTAAAGGTAAAGTATCTTCATTATGCTCATTATAAAAGGTTAAAGAACCATTATAGTCTTGGAATAAAACCTTACGTCGATTGAGTTCATCCATGACAAGTTGAATAACTCCTCCTACACGTTCCATATCATCTTGAAAAACAACTTCTCCAACATGAGGAAACTTAGAAAATTTACGAAGAGTCTCTGCACCAAAATCAAGAATATAATAGTTTATTTCTTTTGGAGTATGTTCCGTAACACTAGAAAAAATAATAGTTGAAAGAAGCATTTCCTTACCAGAACCAGGTTGACCAACAATTGCAATGTTTCCAGCAGCTAAATCAATCGTCAAAATATTTTGTTCTTGTTTTCTAGGTTCATCATATTCTCCAATAACCGTATGAAAATCCATTTTTTTAGGAGTAAATTCATATTGTTTTTTAATTTTAGACAAATAAATCATTTCAGGAATATTTGGTAACCACAACTGTTGTTTAACAAAATTTTCTCCCTTAGAAATAGTATCAATATATTTAACAATATTTAATAATTCCTCTCCTTGACTATTTTCCGGTTTCTTAGAAGCATTATCCGTATCATCAAAGAAATTCATAATTTTACCAATATTATTAATATGTTGAACAGATTGATCAACAGAACGAGTTACCACATCAGAAGGATAATATTTAGCTCCAGCCCATGCAGATTGACCTAAGTTATAATATTCATCATTACCAACTTCCAAATAGAAAGCACCTGCTTGTTTTAAATATGCAGCATCTGGTTTTTTTAAGATTTCATTAGAATCAGCTTTATCTTGTACTCTCAAACAAACTTTAAAACGAGAGTTTGACCAAATTTGATCATTAACAACACCACTTGGCTTTTGTGTAGCAAGAATTAAGTGAACTCCTAAAGAACGACCAATACGAGAAGTTGAAATTAATTGATCCATAAATTCTGGTTGTTGTTGCTTCAACTCAGCAAACTCATCACAAATAATAAGTAAGTGACTCATCGGAGTATCTACAAGTCCTTTACGATAAAATTGTTGATACTTATAAATATCCATTTGTCCTTCTTTTAACTTTTCACGAGCATCATTAAATATAGATTGTCTACGTTTTAATTCAGACTCAATCGAAGAAATAGAACGATTAATAGCCGATTTATCAAGGTTCGTAATCGTACCAGCAAGGTGAGGAAGTTTAATACCCATGTCTTTATTTTCAAAGCTCATGGCAAGTCCTCCACCTTTATAATCGACTAAGACAAATTGAACTTCATCCGGATTAAAGTTAATCGCAAGCGATAAAATAAAAGTAACAATCCATTCTGATTTACCAGAACCAGTAGTACCTGCAACCAAACCATGAGGTCCATAAACTTTCTCATGTAAATCCATCTTAAAGATTTCCCCATTTTGATCAATACCAACAGGAACAGATAGACTATTAGTAGGATTATTCGTCTTCCAACGATCTAAACAGTTAAGTTGCTCAACTCTACCTACACGAAACATCTCAAGGAAGGACAAAGACTTTGGTAATTCGTATTTTCCTTTTTCAAGTAAAATTGGTGTATTCGCAAGTAATTGAGCACAATGATAAATATTATATGGAGTTGTAAAATCAACATGAAATTCATTTTTATCTTCTAATTTCAAAGTGTTAGTAAATACACCAGAAGTCTTATCAGAAACACTAATAAATCCATGAGTTTGATCCGGTAATGTACTAATAGAATCGTTCTCAATTAATAAAGAGAATCCCAAATTCTGTTTATACCCAAGAATCTTCTTAATAAAAGAAGTATTTCGAATAGAATCTATATTATCTGTAAAAATCAAATAATAAGGTTTATGTTTTTTATAAGGTTCCTCAGTAGCATCTGTTTTTCTACCATCATCTTCTTGTTTTTCTGCATCTGTTTCATTTTTGCGAGAATCAAAAACAGAATCCAGATCAATAGATATTTCATTAAATTCTTCAATATTAGTTGCAAAATAACGAACAGAATGTTGATTATTCCAACAATGAGGTAAAATCTTAAGATATTCCCAACGATAAGCATTTGCTTCCGTTGTATAAACAATTATTTTTAAATCAGCATAAGAATGAAAGGTCATAATTTGTAGAAAAATATTATCAAGTAAATGATCTGCTTTTGTCTTTTCCCCTAATACAGCAGAAATATTATTCTCAAGAAAAGAATAAGTAAAAGGAGCATCATCGATATACTTTGCAGTATCTCCTAATTGAATAGCAGAAGTAACTAATTTATCTTCCCCATCAAGAGAAAATTGCTCTCTAGGAACATGAAGAGATAAATGAGAAGGAATTGTTCCTTTTCCAAGACTAACTTTAAGAAAGTCATCATCATCAATATTTTTCTTCCATAAAGCGCTTTTTCTACCTTCAATGATTTCTTGACAATGATCAAAAGATGGAAATTCATTCATCAATATATTTTTTAAATTTTCTTTTTTCGTTAGAATAGCCTGTTCTTTATCATCTAAGTATTTATTATACTTTTTCGTACGAAGTTTCGCCTTCTTTTTAACCACTCTTTTTTGATAAATACGAGTAATCATAGGCCATATCAAAACACCAGCAAGCATAGCAGCTACCATAATCATAGAAGAAGCAAACTTTAAGGTATCAACAGTACCTTCAATAAATCCAATCACTACATCAAGAGCAGAAAATACAGAAACAGCCATCATAGTTAACTGAGGTCCTATGGTTAAGATAGTGGGAGGTGTCTCCATTTTTTCTTCTACTGGAGGGGGATCAATAGTAATATCATTGTCATTATCTTCAGAACGAAAACGAGGAGCCTTCATAAAATAATCTTTTTTCTCATAAAGAGGTAAATCATCTAAAATTTCATACGTTGGCGCATTCGCAACAGCAGGTTGAATAATAATACTAGAAAAAGAATCATTTCCATAAGTAATATGAGAAGATCCATTCACAATAAAATAACCATGCAAGAAAACAACTCTAACACCAAAGCAAAAAATACGATCTCCAGAATATAATTTAGATTTCGTAACCAAATGATCATTTAAATAAACATTTTGAGTAAAAGCCTCAATTTCCCAAGTATTATCCTCTGCTTTATAAGCTCGATACTCTTTATCTTTCACATAAGAATTAGAATAAATGATAGAATTCTTCATATCAGAACCGAAAGTAATTTCATTTTTCAAAGACTTTAAACGAGGACTATTAGGTACATACATAGGAGCAGCCGTCAAGTAAACATGAACAGAACTATTTAATACAACATAAGTATTTTCCGTACTTAAAACAGGTTGAACAGTTTCATTCCCATTAACCAATACAGAAAAATTATCAGCAGGTTTAAGATACCATTGATTATCAATAGCCTCAATATTTAATAAAACTCGATTTTCACGTAAATAAACAGGGTATACACCAACTACTCTGGAAGGTAAAAATATTTTTTTAAAAAAGTTTTCAAAAAAAACATATACAATCACTACGTATCACCCTTTACCATTCTCTATTTAAGTATATATAATTTAAGCTTTAAAGTCAATTTAAAAGAAAAAAGGAAACTAAAAAGTTTCCCTAATTTTTTGAATAGAAATTTCCTGTTTTTCAGAAGAAGAACGAGTCTTAAATTCCACTTTATTATCAGTAACTCCTCTACCTACAACAATTCTTTTTGGAATCCCAAT
>CANRPY010000039.1 GCA_947632595.1 uncultured Bacilli bacterium
AAATAATTATTAAAAATGTTGAATTATTTATGAAAATTACATATAATAATATTACTAAAAGGAGATGAATTATATGCTAATAGAATTTAGTATTACTAATTTTTTATCTTTTAAAGAAAAAACAACATTTTCAATGATTGCATCATCTGATAATACACTAGAAGATAATTTTATTAATATAGGAAATGAAAAGTTATTAAAAATAACAGCAATTTATGGAGCAAATGCATCAGGAAAAAGTAATTTATTTAAAATTTTAGCAACAATTAGTTCTCTTATTAAACAATCAAATTTTTATAATCCAAATACTACTTTACCTATTATACCTTTTAAGTTAGATAAAGAAATGATAAATAAACCAAGTGAATTTGAAATAAAATTCTTAATAAATAATATTAGATATATATATGGTTTTACTGCAGATTCTAAAAAAGTATATAAAGAATATTTAATATATTATCCTAATGGTAGACCTGTTAAAATATTCAATAGAGAAAATATAAATGATTATTCTTTTAATGCAACTGATGAGAGATTTTTAAATGATATTAAAGAAAGAAATTCTGAAAATAAATTTTTTATAGCAACAGCTACAACTTGGAATTATGAAAAAACAAAACTCGCATTTGAATTTTTAACAGAAAAACTTGGTATAGTAATGAATTATGAACAACTAAATAATTATTCATATACAATGTATTCAAATGATGAAGATAAAATATTAGAAAAATTTGCATTAAATTTTTTAGAAAAAGCAGATTTAAATATTAAAGAATATAAAGTTATTAGAGAAAACTTAACAAATGATCAAATTAGTACTATTCCAGATATTATTCGTCCATTTTTTTCAACAAATGAACCAATATATAGAATAAATACAACTCATGTTGTAAATGGAAATAAATATGAATTTGATATTTCAGAAGAGTCACTAGGAACTCAAGTAATATTTTCCTTTATACCAGTAATTAAGGATGTTATTGATAATGGAAAAGTATTATTTGTTGATGAGTTTGATAAAAGCTTACATCCTTTTATTGTAAAATATATTGTTGAATTATTTAATGATAAAGAATTAAATAATAAAAATGCTCAATTAATATTTAATACACATGATACTAACTTATTAGATTTAGAATTACTTAGAAGAGATCAAATATGGTTTACAGAAAAGAACCCTAATAATGGAGAAAGCATTTTATATCCATTAGATGATTTTTCAGTTAGAAAATCTGAAAATATAGAGAAAGGATATTTATTAGGAAGATATGGAGCAGTTCCATTTCTAATAAATAATTTCGATGATTTTAAAGAGTAAATATGAGTATTAGAGATAGACAGAGAAATAAAGGAAACCGTAAATCAAAAAGAGTAATTTTAGTATCATATGAAGGTAATAATAAAACAGAAAGAAATTATTTTGATAGTTTTAAAGGAATAGAAAAAGATTATACAATTAAGGTAGTTTTTGGAAATGAAACAGACCCAGTTCATCTAGTTAATCAAACAATCAAAAAGAAAAATGATTTAGGATTAGATTTAGAAACAGATGATAGAGCTTTTTGTATATTTGATACAGATATTGATCCAAGAAAAAACATTCAAATAAAGGAAGCTATAGAAATAGCACATAAAAATAATATAAGAATTATTACATCTTCTCCTTGTTTTGAAATATGGTTTTTATTACATTATGAGTATACAACAGCAACTATGAATAATGATGATGTAATAAAAAGATTAAAGACCCATTACTTTAATTATTCTAAGAATTGTAATATATATCCATTTATTGTAGACAAAACAAAAGAAGCATATAAAAATGCTAAAAAATTAGAGAAATATCAAAAAGACAATAATAGAATTATTCAATCTGTTGAAGCAAATCCCCATTCAGATGTTTATATAATAATAGAAGAAATTACTTAAAAAAGTAATATATTAAAATGAAAAGTATTTCTTATGATGAAATATATAAATATATTAAGGAAAATTATAAGAAATTAAAATGTATCAAATCTTTTCGAGGGGAGTACAAAGCGATACATGTATATTTTGGAAATGATGACAATGAGAAATTTCAATGGGAATTACAAATTTGGAATAAAGAAGATGAGCACACAAATTTAGAATCTCACGCTAAACATAAACAAGAATATACAAAATGGGAGAAAGAAAATAAATAGTGGAGGTGATAATATGATTAAACATTTTATTATTTTAGCAAGTGCATATTCAAAAGGAACAAGAATTTCACTGGATTATTTCGATGATGAAATCTTACAAATGGATGTTATAAAAAAAGATCTTGATTTCATTATAGATAAATTAGGTGATGATGCGCCAATATCAACACACTACATTCAGACGGCAAAGGCCGGATGGAAAGAAGTGGAAAAACAAGATAAATTTTTTGCTAAAGCACAATTAATAGACACAAAAGAAGAATTTGTAGAATTATTATTAAAAGATAGAAAATTAAAAGGGATTGATATTGCTAAATATATACTAACAAGAGTGCCATGTACTCACCTAAAGTTAGAAAAATTAGTGTATTTATGTTATGCAGATTATCTTTGCACAGAGAAAAAGAAACTCTTTGATGATAAAATATATGCATACAAGCTTGGTCCAGTAATCGAATCTGTTTATGAAAAATACAAAAAATCTGGTCATGATTATGTTGAAGATGACATAGAAACGGAAGATGAAACCAAAAAGAAACTTCCTATAAGAAGTAGAATAATAGCATCTGAAGAGGGATTGAAAAAAATAGTAAGTATTGACAAAACACTAGATAAATACGGAAAATATAGTGCATCTCAGTTGGTGAAAATGACTCATCAAAATTCTTCTCCTTGGACAAAAGCAGGGTCAGGAAGTGCTCAATATCAAGAGATAAGTGATGAATTAATATTACAATTTCATAAATATGAATCAATTTAGACAACAATCTATTTAGTAGAAAAACAAAAAAAGTAGCAACCAGCTACTTTTTAATTTCTAATGGCAGGGGATGAGAGAATCGAACTCCCAACAGTGGTTTTGGAGACCATTATTATACCATTTAACTAATCCCCTAAAGAATTGGTTCTTTTGATTGGAACAAATCGATTATAACACAAAGAAAAAGGCGAATCAATAAGAAAAAGTCAAAATTCTATTGATTAGCCTCATTTTGATAAGCATCTACTAGTGTTTGAAGAAGACCTCTGCAGCCTTTCTCGATCATTTGATAAACTTTTTCAAACCGGTCAGTATACCATGGATCTTCTATCTCTTTTTGTTTGGAATCCGTAAAAGAAAGTAAGAATTGAATCTTATGAAGAGGATCCCCACCAAAAATACGTAGAAGACTATCATAATTATTTTGATCCATACAAAGAATATAGTCATATTGTTCATAATCTTCCTTTTTAACCATTCTAGCAACATGTCTTTCCACAACGACCCCATGTCGCTCTAATGTCTCCTTTGCCTTTGGATAAATAGGATTTCCATATTCCTCCATACTAGTTGCTTTGGATTCACAGAAGAACAAAAACTTCTTATTTTGCTGAATAACCATATCTTTAAAAATCATCTCTGCCATAGGACTTCTACAAATATTTCCATAACAAACAAATAAAATACGATACATAAATCCTCCTTTTTATGAGAAAAAAAGAAGTAGAACTTCTTTAATAGGTTTTATTTTTAGAATCAGTAACCTCAAAAGAGGAAAAGATTTGAAAAGATGGAATGTTTTTCACTTCTGGATGAATAACTGCTTGTGATTCAGAAAAAGTAGAAGCATCCATTCCATTAAATTGTTTTAATTGCGAAACATCTGTACCAAAATATTCAGCGACTCCCTCTAAAGAGTCACTAGCATGTGCCCTATAGATCAAATCTGACTGATTATCATCTTCATTTAAGTAATAATTCTGTCTTGCTAAACCACTTTCAATACTTTTAGCAACTTTCTCTGCATCTTGATTTTTGGTACCAAAAGAAATGGTAACAAAACTAGAATCACACTCTTGATCGATAGCTTTTTCTGTAGAGGTAGGAACATGATATTGAACATGCCCATCGGAATCTACAAAGTAACCGGTCTGACTACAAGAAATTTCATCTGCCAAAAATCCATCTTTTAAAAAAGCAGCACGCATAGAAAGTGCTAAGGAATCTGAGTGACCTGCACGAGCATTATCATACGGAGCAAAAATTACAGTACCTTCTCCTGCACTATATTGTTGATCCAAAGTAATTACAGTGGCATCATTTTGATTAATATCTTCTCCGTTATGAGTAGCGGTAACAGAAAGACCATCTTCTCTAAGTTGACTCAAAACATCTTGAAAGAAAGTATCACTACAGTCATTATCATTTAAAATAACGTTCATATCATTTAGATCATCGATAGAGACTTCAATACAAGAAGTAGGGCTAAGCATTGCATTTAATTGGTTTTCTCTTGCACTCTGTTGTACATGTTCCATATATCCTGCAGAGAGTCCGCTAGCAAGCAATAAAGATAAGAAAACAGCCCCAACTCTACTTTTTCTAGTGACTTTATAAGAATTATCCTTCTCTAAAACATCTCGATTTTTAAAATGAATTTTCGTAAAAATCACCTCTATCTTAAGTATAAAGAAAAGAGAATATAAAGTCAAAAAAGAAAAGGAAAATTTAACAGGACTTAACATTTAAGGATATATTTTTTTAAGAATCAATGTTACAATAAAATAGAGGTGATAAACTTGAGATTCGATATTGAAGAGGAAGGCTCAGAAAAGGCAAAGAAAAAATCAAGTGGAAATCAGTCCATTTATATGATATTAGCTGGCTTTTTCATAGTAGCTGCTATTATTCTCATAGTAACCTATATGATTTTAAAAGGGGGAGACAACTCTAAACAACAAACTCCGCCACCTGCCCCAACACAAGTTACCGAAACCAAAAAACTAGAAATATTTGATGAAGATAGTAATGAAAGACCCATTGCGGTTATGATTGATAATGCAATCGGGGATGCCAAACACGCAGGTCTACAAGAATCTTATTTAAATTATGAAATCATTGTAGAAGGTGGCCTAACAAGAATTATGGCTATCTATAAAGATAAAGATGTAAACTTAATAGGACCTATTCGTAGTTCAAGACATTATTTCTTAGACTATGCACTAGAAAGTGATGCCATCTATGTTCACTATGGTTGGAGTCCTTATGCCGAAGATGATATCAGCAAGTTGAAAATAGACAATATCAACGGTCTAACAGATCCAACTCCATTTAGAAGAGACAATAACTCAGAAGCCCCTCACAATGTATTTACAAGAATGAGTTATGTAAAAAACTTTTTATCATCTACTTCTTATAATTTAGAAAGTTCAGATTGGAAACTATTCAACTATAGTACAGACCCTGTAGATTTATCAGCCATGAATACAACACCACTAGAAGCATCTAAAGTAAACATTCCATACTCAGATAATGAATATCGTACATATGCTTATGATGAATCCAATGAATATTACATAAGAACGAGTAATGGAAAAGCCCAATATGATAGAAAAACAGGAACACAACTACATTACAAAAACGTGATTATTGAAAAAGTACCAAACAAGACATTAGACTCAGAAGGAAGACAAGAGTTAGAAACAACAGGAAAAGGAACAGGATACTTTATTACCAATGGCTATGCCTTACCAATTACATGGTCAAAAGAAACAAGAGATGCCAAGACAGTTTATGCCTACGAGGATGGAACAGAACTTACTTTGAACGACGGAAATACCTTTGTCCAAATTGTTCCAACGAATAGTCACATAACAATAAATTAAAAATAAAAGGAGAATCATCGTGAAAATAGGATTATTTGGAACAGGTGCCTATGGTATGGCACTAAGTAGTATATTAAGTCATAACAGACACACAGTAACAATGTGGACAAAATTTGAACAGGAAGCAGATGACTTAAGAACAAAACGTGGAAATGAAAAATTAATACCAAATTTTAAAATAGATAAGGATGTAGAAGTAACAACTAGTGTAGAAGAGTGCATTCGAGAAAAAGATCTTTTAATCATTGCCATTCCAGCAGCCTTTGTAACAGACTTATGCAAAGAAATGAAACCTTATATAAAGGATAATCACATTATTATTGCAACCAAAGGAATTGAACAAGGAACCGGTCTATTTATGAATCAAATCATAGAAAAGACATTAGATACTAGAAATGTAGCAGTAATTAGCGGACCATCCTTTGCAATCGACATCACTAGTAAAATGCCAGTAGGATTATCCATTGCAAGTAAAGCACCAGAAACAATTCTTCTTGCTCGGAAAGCCTTACAAAATAATTACATTAAATTAAGAGAATCTACCGATGTCGAAGGAGTAGAAATCTGCGGCTCTATTAAAAATGTCATTGCCTTATCTGCTGGTATGTTAGCAGGCCTAAAAGCGAATGAATCGACAAAAGCCATGCTAATTGCAGAAGCACTACACGATATGGAATCCATCCTAGATGCCTTCCATTGTGATAAAAGAACGGTTTTATCCTTTGCGGGAATTGGAGATTTATTATTAACCTGTACAACAGAAAAAAGTAGGAACTATAGTTTTGGTAAACTATTAGGAGAACAACCAGACAAAAAAGAAATAGAAGAATATTTAAAAAATACAACAGTAGAAGGATATTACACATTGGAATCTATTTATCAATTATTAAAAGACAAACAAGTCTCTATTCCAATTATTGATTTAATCTATGAAATAGTGGTAAGAGGAAAGAATCCAGAACTATTATTAGCATTTTTAGTATTTAAAGATTAAAAAAGATACAGAATGTGATATACTATAGGTAGAATAGTAGGAGGTAAAAATATGAATAGTCTTTTTTCTAAATTTACAAAGTCATCAATTGTAAGTTCTATAATATTAATAGCTTTTGCAATACTTTTAATCGTTCAGTCAGAAGCAACAATTATTACAATTTCCTATATAATAGGAGGAATCTTAATTGCCATCGGTGTTATGGCAGAACTAAAATATCTTAAGAATATGAAAGAGATGGCAACATCCCTAGATGTCATATATGGAATTGCTTGTATCATTTTAGGAATTCTAGTAATTCAAAATCCAGAAGCAATTGCAAGTATTATTCCATTAATTATTGGAGTAATCATTATTATTAATAGTGCCATTAAATTACAGTACAGTTTAGAACTAAGAAAACAAGAAAATGAATTATGGTTCTCTACATTATTATTATCCATTATCATGACAATCTGTGGAATTGTTTTAATCTTTAATCCATTTGAAGGAGCAATTGTTTTAACAAGAATTGTAGGCGTATGTATTTTAATCTATGCAGTTCTTGACTTAGTATCTACTTTTGTCATCCGTAACACCTTCAAAAAAATTCATGAAGAAATCAACAAGAAAATGATAGAAGATGCAGAAGTTTTAGATGAAGAATCAAACGAACCTGAAAAAAAAGAACCTAAGAGACTTCATAAAAGAAGAAAAGATAAGAAAGACTAGAAAGGAAGAAGAAACATGGTAAAATATTATCCATTGATGCTAAATATCATTGATACATTAAATGAATGGAATGAAAAACTAAATAAAATAGCGGATAAATATATGGGAAACGTTGGATTTGGTACATTGATATTTTTTGCCTTACTAGGAGTAGCCTTTTTCGGTGTTTCTTCCTTAAATAAAAGAGATAGATAGTAAAGAAGGCCAATTAAGGCTTTTTTTGTTTGTCAAAAAAGAAAAAAGAATGTATAATAAAAAACGACGAGGTAAATTTCATGAAGATAGAAAAGTTAGAAGTAGGGAGAAAATATGAAATCCATAGTTATAAACACGATGGAAAAATTCATAGATCCTGGGATGAAGCTGTTCTATTAGAAATTCATGACGACTATCTAATATTTGGAAATGAAAGAACAAAAGTGACTGAATCAGATGGAAGAACATGGAGGACGAAAGAACCAGCTGTTTTATACTTCTTCTATAAAGACTGGTACAACATCATCGGACAATATAAAAAAAATGGAATTTATTATTATTGTAATATGGCTTCGCCATTTATTATAGAAGAAGGTACAATCAAATATATAGATTATGACCTAGATTTAAGAGTGTTCCCAGATGGGAGTTTTAAAGTACTGGATAGAGGAGAATACAAATATCATAAGACATTAATGAACTATCCAGATAAAATTGACAAGATTCTGAAAAGTGAATTAACAGAATTAATCGATATGGTTCGAGCAAAGCAAGGACCCTTTGAAGCAAACAATATAGAATCTTATTGTAACCTATATAATGAAAGAAAAAACAGGTAATCTGTTTTTTTATTTTATTTTTCAAGAAAAAAAGTAAAAAAAGTGTTGACTTTGCTTTTTGGGTTTGATATATTAAGAACGCAGCTTGAAAAAAAGCGGCAAAATGATCTTTGAAAACTAAGCAAAACGTCAATTTTGAGTAGCTAGGAAAATTAATCAAACAAATAAATAAAATTATTT
>CANRPY010000040.1 GCA_947632595.1 uncultured Bacilli bacterium
TTTTTTTGCATTTTTTCCTTCTTTGTGGTAAAATATACCTCACTTAGGGGTGTTATATGAAAAATTTAGATATTCGAATGCCAATCTTTATGAGTAATGTTTCTGTTAAAATACCGAATGTTTTTGAATTAAAAAGATTAGGTGCTGGACATGATGGTGTTGTTTATCGTTATGATGATTTGGTATTTAAATTATTGAAGTATGATATTGATCTTAGAAAACAAAAAGATTTAATGACTTTTGAGAAGGCTTATTATTTTATGGAGAATCTTGATTTAAAAAGAATTGCACAACCTATCGATATTTTATTTGATTCTGATGGGAAGTATACTGGTTATGTCATGCGTTTTTTAGATGATGTAACAAAAGACTCTCATTCTCCTCATTACCAGGCATCTGGAGATTTTACATTAGATCAATTTTCTCAGTCTGCACAAGAATTGGAAGAAGATGTTTCTCAACTTTCTTCTCAAAAAGTAATGATTCAAGATTTAAACCGAGGTAGTTACATTTTTACGAAAGATTATCTTCATATGTGTGATATGGATAAATTTCGTATTTCAAACCGTGGAGGAGTTTCTGATCATAATCGTAGTTGTTTTTACTTTTTTCTTGCGAAGGCTTTGTATTTTGAAATGTTTAAGAGTGGTCAATTTACTAGTGATGAGTTAAAAACCATTCGACAATGGGTTAGAAAATCTTCTAATTCTACTTCTTTCTTAAAAGAATTATTAGAAGATTGTCATACAAATCCAACGGATATGGTATCTGACTATGCGAAGTATCTTGGAAAGCGCTATATACGATAATATAGTTGCAAAGAAAAAAGAAATGTGATACTATATTTGTTGTTATTACGGAGGGATATTTATGCGTATTGCTTTATTAATTATATCAATTTTATTAATTATTATTGTTTTATTACAAAGTGCTAAATCAGAGAATGGACCTCAAATCATTTCTGGTGGACAAAGTGAATTATTTGTAAATCGTAAAGAAAGAGGATCTGAACTTGTAATTACAAGAATTACAATGTTGTTAGGACTTGCATTCTTTGTTATTTGTTTAGTATCTATGTTTTTATAAGGACTTCGGTCCTTTTTTCTTTTGAAAAAGACTAGTACTCTAAGAGAAAATCCTTTATAATATAATAGAAGGTGATACTATGAGAGATGACATTATACATGTTTTAAAAAATTCTGAGAGAGCTTTGGATATTTATGAATTACAAGATGCTTTAGAGATTACAAAAGTTGAACAGACTACAGAATTTTTAGAGGAATTAAAAAAATTAGAGGATGATGCTATTATTTATCACTCTAATAAAGATAAATATTTATTACTTGAGAATAGTCATATTCGTAAAGGTATTATGAGAGCTAATAAAAAAGGATTTGGTTTTGTTGAAATTGAAAATTTAGAAGATGATATTTATATTTCTCATGATAATATGAATGGTGCCATTCATGATGATGTTGTTTTAGTGGAAATTACTAGTAAAATGAATCTAGATCGTTTAGAGGGTAGAGTTCTTCGTATTTTAGAGAGAAAAATGACGAACTTTATTGGATTAATTTCTTTTGATGAGAAAGGTGTTGGACATGTTCAATTAGATGATAATAAGATTCAACTTTCTATTGAAATTCCTAAGGGTAAGGCAATGAATGCTGTTGATGGGCATAAAGTTGTTGTAAAATTAGAAAAGAAACTTAATTCTTCTGGTCGTTATGAGGGAAAAGTTGTTGATATTATTGGTCACGTTAATGATCCTGGTGTTGATATTTTATCCATTATTTATAAATATGGATTTAATACGGATTTTCCTGATGAGGTAAAAGAAGAAGTTAAAAGACTTCCTATGGAAGTACTTGATAGAGAATTAGAGGATAGAAGAGATTTACGTGAAGAGGTTATCTTTACTATTGATGGGGATGATACTAAAGATATTGATGATGCCATTAGTATTGATATTTTATCGAATGGTCATTATCAATTAGGAGTTCATATTGCAGATGTTAGTTATTATGTTAAGGAAGGTAGTCCTCTTGATACTGAGGCTATGGAAAGAGGAACTAGTGTTTATTTAGTAGATCGTGTTATTCCTATGCTTCCTCATGAGTTGTCTAATGGAATCTGTTCTTTAAATCCAAATGTTGATCGTTTGGCAATTTCTTGTGTTATGGAATTTGATGGTTCTGGAAAACAAATTGATTATGAAATTTTCCCTAGTGTTATTCGTTCTAGACTACAAATGACTTATAAAAAAGTAAATAGTATTTTAGAAGATAATAAAGTACCTGAAGGGTATGAGCCTTATGTAGAACATTTAAAACTTGTGGCAGAACTTGCTGATATTTTAAGAAAAGCTAGAAGTAAACGTGGATATATTGATTTTGGTGTAGATGAAGCTAAAATCTTAGTAGATGAAAAAGGTGTTCCTACGGATGTTGTTTTAAGAGAAAGAGGAACGGGAGAAAAATTAATTGAAGACTTTATGATTGCTGCTAATGAATGTGTAGCTACTCATATTTATTTTATGAACTTACCTTTTGTTTATCGTATTCATGAGACTCCTGAAGAGGATAAGATTCGTAGTTTCTTAGCTTATGTTAGTGGTCTTGGATATCATGTTACTGGTGATTTGAGAGAAATGAGACCTACTACTATTCAAAATATTATTCAACAATTAGAAGATAAACCAGAGTTTAAGATTCTTTCTTCTTTGTTATTAAGAAGCATGAAAAAAGCTATTTATAGTCCTGATAATCTAGGACACTTTGGTTTGGCAAGTGACTGTTATACACACTTTACTTCTCCTATTCGTAGATATCCAGATACAACCGTTCATCGTCTTCTTCGTACGTATTTGTTTGATGGTCATGTAGATATGTCTACTGTTCACAAGTGGGAAGAAAAACTTGTTTATGTTACAGAACACTCTTCTGAAAGAGAAAGAGCATCTGTTGATTGTGAACGAGAAGTCGATGATATGAAAATGGCAGAATATATGGAGAAGCATATTGGAGAGTCTTTTGAGGGAATGATTTCTTCTGTTACTAGTTTTGGTATGTTTGTGGAATTAGATAATTTAATTGAAGGACTTGTTGCTTTACGAGATATGGATGACTTTTATCACTTTGATGAAGATCATTTAACCTTGACAGGAGAAAAATCTCATGTAAAATATTCGATTGGAGAAAGAGTTATTGTTAAAGTTATTCGAGCTAGTAAGAATGATAAAACTATTGACTTTGAAGTTGTAAGAAAGGTGAAGTAAAATGGGAAAAATTAAGAAGAGAAGAAAACTTAAATGGTCTTTCTTAACAATTGTTTTGTTAATTCTTGTTTTCTCTGTATGTGGATTTGGAGGATATCTTGTATGGAGTCATACGGATGTTCTTCAAAAGACGTTTGGGGTTTCTAAGACTTCTTCTAAGTCGCAACAAGCAGTTAAGAAACTTTCTTTAAAAAAAGAATCTGTTGATTATGAAGCTAAAATCTTTATGGTAGGAGATTCCCTTATTCATACTGGTGTTTATGATGATGCTTATCAAAATGGTGTTTATGATTTTAAACCTATGCTTCAATTTGTAAAACCTATTGTTTCTCAATATGATTTGGCTTATTATAATCAGGAGACAGTACTAGGTGGAACTGCTATTGGTTTATCTAGTTATCCTAGATTTAATTCTCCTCAAGAAGTAGGGGATGCTTTCTTGGATGCTGGATTTAATATGGTTTCATTGGCAACCAATCATACGATGGATCGTGGAGAAGATGGCGTATTGCGTTCTGTTCAATATTGGAATCAACATCCTGAGGTTGCTTCTTCTGGACAATGGTCTAGTTATGAAGAGAGGGAAAAAGATATTGCTACGGTCTATGAAGTCAATCATATTAAATATGCCTTTATTTCTTATACGATTTGGAATAATGGTTTAAGTACTCCTCAGGGAAAAGATTATTTAAATAATGAATATAGCGAAGAAAAGGCTGCTCATGATATAGCTGCTGTTCGTGATCAAGTGGATTTTGTCATCGTTGCGATGCACTGGGGAACGGAATATTATTGGGGAGTAGATGCGAAACAAGAAGAGATTGCTCATTATTTATCCGGACTAGGTGTTGATTTGATTATTGGTGCTCATCCTCATGTTGTAGAAACAGTAGAATATATTAATGATGGAAAGACCTTTGTTATTTATTCGTTAGGGAATTTTTTAAGTGACCAATTAGATGTGGATAATTACACTGGTTTGGGTATGGAAGTTACTCTACGTAAGCATGTTAAGGAAGATGGTACATTTGAAAATAAAGTGGTAGATCCTAAAGCAGAACTTTTCTATACGGTTAATCGTGTTGGTGGAGGACGTGCTAATTTCCGAATTAAAACATATCCTAGTTTGACAGAAGGAGAACTTCATAATTATATGGGATTATATGAGCACTACAAAGCAATTGTTAATGAAAGATATCCGAATTTGACTTGGGGACTTACTTGGGAGTGATAATATGGAAATTGTAAATAGAAAAGCGAAATTTGATTATTTTGTTGAAGAAGAATATGAAGCAGGGATTGTTCTTACGGGTACGGAGATTAAATCTGTTCGTAATGGTCATTGTCATATTAAAGATTCTTATGGATTTGTTCGTAATCAAGAAGTTTTTCTATTGAATATGTATATTGGTCCATATAAAGAAGGCAATCTTTTTAATCATCAGGAAACTAGAACTCGTAAGTTATTACTTCATAAAAAAGAAATTAAGAAGATTTCTCAAGCAATAGAGACACAGGGTCTTACGCTTGTTCCTCTTAAGTTATATTTTAAAGAAAATAAATTGAAAGTTTTACTTGGTGTTTGTCGTGGTAAAAAGAATTATGATAAGAGAGAGACTATGAAAAATCGTGATATTCAAAGAGATGTTGCGAAAAATCTTAAAAATTATCATTAAAAAGAAACTCTAGTGAGTTTCTTTTCTTTCTTCTAATAATTGGTTTTCTAAATCCTTACATTTTTGTTTGTCCATAGCAGGAATCTCTTGGTATGGATTTTTTATATTTAATTCTTGATATTTTGTAAATGCCATTGTATGAAAGGGAAGTAATTCTATATTTTCTATGTTGTCTATTTCTTTTATATATTCTTTTAATTCCTCTAGATTTTCTAACTTATCATTTACGTTAGGTATGATTACTTGTCTTATCCACACACTTTTCTTACTTTGAATGAGTTTCTTTTTAAATTCTTCTACTTGATTCCATGCTTTTCTTTGGGTTATTTCTTCTAATTTTTTTTTGGTTGTTCCTTTAATATCAAAAATGACTAAATCTACTAAACTTAAAATTTCTTCTATTTTATGATTTGCAATTCCTGATGTTTCTATTGCGATATGGATTCCTTCTTTTTTTAGTCTTTTACAAAGTTCTATTATAAATTCACTTTGTAGTAGTGGTTCTCCTCCTGATAGGGTTATGCCACCATTTTTTTGATAGTAAGGTTTCCATCTTCTGATTTTTTCTAATAAGTCTTCTAGTTCTATGTTTTCTTCTTTTTTTTGCCATAATTCTGGGTTGTGACAAAATTTGCACCTTAGGGAACATCCATCGAAAAATAGTACGGTTCTGATACCAGGACCATCTGTTGTTGAGAAGGATTCTATTTTACTGATAGATGCTTTCATACCATACTTTCATGGAAGGTTCTTGAGATGACTTCTTCTTGTTGCTTTCTTGTTAGTTTATTGAATCTTACTGCATATCCGGATACTCTTATGGTTAGTAGTGGATATTTTTCTGGGTTTTCCATGGCATCTATTAACATTTCTCTATTTAGTACATTCACATTTAGATGATGGGCTCCTTGTTCAAAGTAACCATCCATCATTTGCACTAAGTTATCGATTCTTGTTTTGCTTGTTTTTCCAAGTGCTTCTGGAATAATTGAGAAGGTATTTGATATTCCATCTCTACAGTATTTCTCCCAATCTAGTTTTGCAACAGAATTTAGGGAAGCGATTGCACCGGAAGCATCTCTTCCATGCATTGGGTTTGCTCCTGGAGCAAAAGGGACACCGGATTTTCTTCCATCTGGAGTTGCTCCCGTATTTTTTCCATATACAACATTTGAAGTAATGGTTAAAACAGACATCGTCGGTGTTGCATTTCGATAACATGGATGAGAAGCTAATTCTTCATAGAACTTTTCTAATAATTCTTTTCCAATTTCATCTACTCGGTCATCATCATTTCCAAATTTTGGAAAGTCTCCTTCTATTTCAAAGTCAATTGCAATTCCTTCTTCATCACGAATTGGTTTTACCTTTGCATATTTGATTGCGGATAGGGAGTCTACTGCAACTGAGAATCCTGCTACTCCATAGGCCATTAGGCGATTAACATAGGTATCATGTAATGCCATTTGTCCTGCTTCGTAAGCATATTTATCGTGCATATAATGAATAATATTCATTGCTTCACTATATATTCTTGCGATTTCTTTTAACATTTTCCAGTATGTTTTCTTTACTTTTTCATAATCTAGGACTTCGTCTTTTATTTTTTCGAAACCAGGAATTACCAATTCTCTTTTTATTTCATCTACTCCTCCATTGATGGAATAAAGTAGGGCTTTTGCAAGATTACATCTTGCGCCAAAGAATTGCATATCTTTTCCAATTCTCATTGAGGATACACAACATGCGATTGCATAGTCATCTCCCATAGCGGCTCTCATTAAGTCATCATTTTCATATTGTATGGAATCTGTTGCGATAGATACTTTTGCACAATATTTTTTCCAAGGTTCTGGAAGGTCTTGAGCCCAAAGAATTGTCATATTAGGTTCTGGAGCACTTTCTAGATTTTCTAGGGTATGTACGATACGGAAGGATGTTTTATTAACCATCGTTTTTCCTTCTTCTGTCATTCCTCCTAAGGAACAAGTTACCCAAGTTGGATCTCCAGAGAATAATTCATCATAATCTGGTGTTCTTAGATGTCTTGCTGCTCGTAATTTGATGACAAAATTGTCTATAATTTCTTGTGCTTCTTCTTCTGTTAGTGTACCTTCTTCGAAGTCTCTTTCAAAGTAAATATCAAAAAAGGCATCTACTCTTCCTAGGGACATCGCTGCTCCATTGTTTTCCTTAATTGCTGCAAGATATCCAAAATATGTCCATTGTACAGCTTCTCTTGCGTTTTTTGCAGGTTCTGTAATATCAAAGCCATAGCTTGCGGCCATTTCTTTCATTTCGTTTAGCGCTTTATATTGCATAGCAATTTCTTCTCTTAAGCGAATGGTATCTTGGTCCATCTTTTTGATTTCCATTTCATCCCATTCTTTATATTTTGCTTCCATTAATCTTTCTGTACCATATAAAGCTACTCTTCGATAATCCCCTATAATTCTTCCTCTTCCATAGGCATCAGGAAGTCCAGTTAAAAGTTTTACGTGTCTTGCTTTTCTAATTTCTTTGGTATAAGCATCGAAAACTCCGTCATTATGAGTTTTTACTAAATTACTATGTAAAAATTGATTTAGATTTTCATTTAATTGATATCCATAGGCATCTAATTCTTGTTGTAGCATTTTTAATCCACCTTTTGGAACAATGCTTCTCTTACATAATTGATCTGTTTGTAACCCAACAATAACATCATCCTCTTTTGAAATATAACCTGGTTTAAAGGCATTGATTCCTGCAGGATGATCTACATCGATATCAATAATATGTTTTTTTACTTCTTCTTTACAAACATCTTCATATACTTTTAGAATTCTTTTTGTTTTTGCGGTAGGCCCTTTTAAAAAGTCTTCTCCTCCTGTATAAGGTTTGTAGTTGTTTTTGATGAAATCGCTAACATTTATTTTATAGCACCATTCTCCATCATTAAATTTTCTCCATTCATCATTTCTTTCCACTTTCTTCACCTCACTGCAACATTATAAGATTATAACATTTTTTTTTAATGGAGTAAAACCAAAATCAGGTATCTTTTTATAAAAATTTTTAATGTCTTTATAAGAACTTTGTAAGACGCT
>CANRPY010000041.1 GCA_947632595.1 uncultured Bacilli bacterium
CTATCTTCTATTTTACTTGAATCAATATAAATACCATTACCAACTTTTTCTATCATACCTTTTTCTTTCATAATATTAAGATACATTCTATGAATTCCGAGATTAGACAATTCTTTTGAAGTAACATATCCATTGTTCATCTTCATAATAGATTGAATAATCTCTATGTTGCTTTGATTTTTAAATTCTTTTATTGTAATTCTTTCCATAAAACCTCCTTGACAAAACTAATGAAATTATAGCGTTTATCATTAATTTTGTCAATTGGTATCATTATAATTTTAAATCTAAATAATTGAAAAAATATTATTTTTTCTGTATCCGCATCTAAAGCAAATTTGCAACAAGCTGTTGCAAATTTTCATCATCTCTATATTCCTCATAAAATAATTTCATATAATTTAGATTTCTTTCAGAAAATCCTTTTATATTGAAAATATATTTTTATAAAAAAAAAAATTTTAATACCTAATTATTACCTAAAATTGTAAGAAAAAAATTATTACTTACTATTTGGACTTCAGAAAACCTAGAAAAAACAAAAATGACCTAGTCTCACGACTAGGTCTTCAGGGGGTTCGGTTGAATATACTCTAACATTAGACCGTTAGAGATATCGGCGTGATATATACTACCACGCATCTTAATCATATAGGATAATTTAGAAAAAGTCAATTGCATTTTCCTAAAAAGATAAATATTTACATTAAGACTCTTTAATGGAAATAGAATGAATTAATCTTTGCTTTAACTCATCTTGATCCGTGTCTTTATTTAATAAATATTCTTTCGAATCCTTCTTTGCTTGTAGTAAGATTTTATAGTCATTTTTGATACTAGCAATCTTAAAACTCATATCTCCAGATTGCTTTGTACCAAATAAATCACCATGTCCTCTTAATTTAAAATCTTCCTCAGAAATAACAAAACCATCATCTTCTCTTTCCATAATTTGAAGTCTTTCGGCATCACTATCACTAATTAAGATACATTGACTCTTCGAAGTACCACGTCCTACTCTACCTCTTAACTGATGAAGAGTAGAAAGCCCAAATCGATCTGCATCAAAGATAACCATAGTAGTTGCATTAGGAACATCTACACCAACTTCCACAACCGTTGTGGAAATTAAGATCTGAACTTCATTATTCTTAAATTGTTCCATAATAAGGTCCTTCGCTCCACTAGCCATCTTACCATGTACAATATCAATTTGATAATAATCTTTAAAGGCAAGTTTCATCTGTTCCTTTAACTCATTTACTGTTGTTAAATCACTATTTTCGCTCTCTTCAATTAAAGGAGCAATTACATAGATTTGATGTCCACTCTTTAACTCTTTCAACATCATCTCAAGAACATCTTTAATTTCACTTGTCTTTTTCACAAAAGTCTCTATCTTTTGACGACCCTTTGGTCTTTCTCGAATCGTAGAAACGTCCATATCTCCAAAAATAGTTAACGCATAAGTTCTAGGAATAGGAGTTGCACTCATATACAAAACATCTGGTTTTCTACCTTTATTTTGTAAATTAGCTCTTTGATGAACACCAAAACGATGTTGCTCATCCGTAATAACAAGACCCAAATTATGATATTCTACTTCATCTTGAATCAAAGCATGAGTACCAATTACCATATGAATACTACCATCTTTTAATCCCTTATAGATAGCATTTTTATCCTTTTTAGGAGTAGAACCCGTAAGCAAAGCAACTTTTACTTTAGTCCCTTTTAAAAATTCTTGTAGACTATGATAATGTTGTACCGCAAGAATCTCTGTAGGTGCCATTAAAGCTCCTTGATATCCACTTAAATAATTGGCATACATTCCCATAAAAGCAACAATCGTCTTACCAGAACCAACATCTCCCTGTAATAAACGATTCATTCTATGAGGAGCTTCTAAATCTTGAAGAATCTCATCAATTGCCTTTAACTGATCTCCCGTAAGAGTAAAAGGAATCCTCTCAATAAATTCATGAATTTTCTCTCGATCAATCACTCTTTCTAACCCATTATTTTTCTTTTTATTCATTTGCTTTAAATAATTAATTTTAAACATAAATTCAAAAAGTTCTTCATATTTTAATCGTATCGTAACTTCTTTTAGTTTTTCCATAGTACTAGGATTATGAATAATATTTAAAGATGTTTTTTTATTAAGAAAATGATATCGATCAATATATTCTTCCGGTATATTATCAACAATATCTTTTCCAAACATTAATAATGCTAAATTAATATAAGTAGATAAGTTTTTATTCGTTAACCCACTTGTACAATGATAAACAGGTTCTATCTTAACACTATTAGAAAGTAAATCCATCTTAATATCACTAGCTGTAATAACATTTTTTTGTTTATCTAATTTCCCAATAACCGTAATTCCAGTCCCAACACTTAATTGATTTTTTAAAAAAGCACGATTAAAGATAGATACTCCTACAACTCCAGACTGGGTTACAAGTCGAAAGTTCATTTTATTAAGTCCTGCTTTAAATCTCATTAAGATAGGAACACTTTCTACTTTCCCATCAATAATAATTTTTTCTCCATCTTGTACTTTTCCTAAATCATTTCTTTCTAAGATATCATATCGAAAAGGATAATGACTAACCAAATCATCAATAGTAAAAATTCCAATTTTATTTAATAAAGAGAGAGATTTCGGACCAATTCCTTTTACATCTTCCAACTTTGCCATGTAATCCCTCCTTCTGTTATCCAATAACAGGCATCTCTTGGCATATTATAACATAAAACGACTTTTTTTCAAACAAAAAACCCATTGATATAAAAGAAATTTATAACTAATTTACGCCTATATAAGACAACATTCTAGCGAACAAAAAAACAGAAAAAAAAGTAAATTTTTTTTGAAAATTGATTGACAAATAACATCTTTTCGATTAGTATAAGAATCACCAATTCGGAATTAGGCGAATTGGTCGCTAGTATCACACTAGCCAACCCCTTTTTATTCTTTTTGGAGGCTGCCCTCAGGGGGTGCAGCCTCTTAGTTTGCAACAAAAAAGAGAATCATCAAATTCTCTTTTTTTTGTTATCTTTTTTTAAAGTATTGAAAGACATCTTCTAAGTATCTTTTTCTTTTTTCTAATTTTTCAGGATGATGTGCCAAAGCATCACACCTTTGAATCAAATAACGTTTATATTGATAATCATAATTTTTAAGAATATCTTCCTTCGTAATTTCCATATCATGTTCTTCAATTAAAGATAAGACTTCCCTGCAAAAGGAATCTGGATACCCTAATCGTTTTAAAATAGGTTCTGCTATTTCTCTACTTTTTGTAGGATGTCCATGAAAATGCCTAACACCCTCTTCATCTTGATAAGAAAAAGGTTTTCCAATATCATGAAGCAAAAGCACAAGTCGTAATTCAAAATCATCTGGACAAAGTCGTAAAGCACACAAAGTATGTTCCCAAACATCCAAATGATGATGAGGATGATTTTGAGGAAATCCTATACAAGGCTTCAATTCTGGGATCTTTTCTAATAAAAAAGGTAGATGCTCTCGTATATTAGATACAACATCTTCCTCCATCAATAACTCTTCTAACTCCACTTTAACGATTCTCCTTATATTTATAGAATACAAACATAAATCCATATCCAAAGAAGAATGCCCCAACTAATAAGAAAAGATAACATAATAAATCTGTAAATTTACCCTCCGTAATATAATACGCACATAATACTACCGCAAGAAAAATACCTACCCTACAAAACCAAGTCCAAATAGTAGAAAAAATAGAAGGTTCGGAAAAAGAAGAATGAGAAGTTTGTTTACTTTGAAAATCATCATAATCCTCTACCTCATCATCATAATGTTCATGAACCTTAGTAAAATCTTCATAATTGACATCACTATAATTTTCGTCAATCGTTTTACGGAAAAGTTTATCATCCTCTTCTTCATAATAATCATCTATAATTTCAAAATCATCACGTTTCTTTTTAGGGTATTTCTTCATAATCATAAAAGTCATCTCCCTCTAATTGCTCATATTATAACATAAGGAATAAAAAAAGAAAAGAAAAAAGCCAAAAGGCTTTTTTCCTATTCAGTTGTTTTTTCTTGTAAAGACTCATAATAATGATAAGTCTCTTCTGCTTGTTCTTTATTTCGATCAAGCAATTGGTCTCCCTCTTTATTAATCTTTGTTAAAGATTTATAACGATCTTCTCCTAACATAAACTCATCATATTTTTCAAAATCAGCTTTACTATCTAATTTAAACACTTTATTAACAGGATTGTAACTAAAGATTGGGAAATATCCAGAATCCGTAGCATCTTTTTCTTCATGAATAGAATTCTTCATTCCACGAATAATTCCTTGAGCAATACATGGAGCATAAGCAATAATAATACTTGGTCCATCATAAGCTTCTGCTTCTTTCATAACACGAATTGCTTGCATTGGATTAGCACCTAAAGAAATAGTACCAACATAAACATGTGGATAACTCATAGCAATCTTAGCCAAATTCTTTTTAGCAGTCTCTTTTCCACCAGCAGCAAACTTCGCAACAGCACCAGTTCTAGTAGATTTAGATGCTTGTCCACCTGTATTTGAATAAACTTCTGTATCCAAAACTAAAATATTAACATTTTTCTTATTGGCAAGAACATGATCAATTCCATTATATCCAATATCATAAGCCCAACCATCTCCACCAATCATCCATA
The DNA here is from genome assembly GCA_947632595.1 of uncultured Bacilli bacterium. Classification (GTDB taxonomy): domain Bacteria; phylum Bacillota_I; class Bacilli_A; order RF39; family UBA660; genus UBA3789. The sequence continues at coordinate 4,720 of CANRPY010000041.1, forward strand.
CAGATTTAGGCATAATGAAGTCTTTTAATTCTGCTAATTCATCAATCTTAGTCTCATCAATAACTTCTAATAAAGCTTTAGCGTTCTCAATGCTTTGTTCCTTACAGTAATTTTCATAGATTTCTTTTTCACTCTTCTTAATAAGATTGCCATTAGCTTCAATAAGATGAACAATTCGATTTTTAATAGCTTCATCCGCAACTTTCATACCAAATCCAAATTCAGCATTATCTTCAAATAAAGAATTTGCCCAAGGAATAGAATATGGCATACTTGGAGTACTTGCTCCATAAATAGAAGAACATCCAGTAGCATTCGCAACAATCATACGATCTCCAAATAATTGGGTTAATAGTTTTAAATATGGAGTCTCTCCACATCCAGCACATGCTCCTGGGAACTCAAACTTTGGACGAACAAACTGACTACCTTTAACAGTATTAGTAGGCATAACATTTTCTTTTTCTTTTACTTCATTAAATAAGTATTTAGCCTCTTCATCTCTCTTATCTTCAAGAATTTCATGTTTCATTTTCATAACAAGAGCTTTAGCACCCTTCTTACCAGGACACATTTCTGCACAAAGTCCACAACCTGTACAATCTTCAACACTAACACCAATAGTAAATTTATAATCTTTATCTTTAATATTAGCATCTAATAAATGACGAGAAACACTTTCTGGTGCATCCAAAACCTCTTTCTCATCCAATAAGAATGGGCGAACAACAGCATGAGGACATACCAAACTACACATATTACATTCAATACAATTTTCACTATCATAACATGGTGCAAAGTCACTGGTATTTCTCTTGTCTAATTTAGAAGTACCTGCTTCAAATTCACCATTAGGCATCTTTAAGAAAGCACTAACAGGAAGTCTATCTCCATCCATAGTATCTACAACTTCAAAGAAACTCTTAGGAGATACATACTCTTTATCAAAATCAACATAAGGAACTTTAACAGGAATTAAACAATCAAGAGAACTATCAATTGCCTTAATATTTTTCTCAACGATTCCTCCACCCTTATTAGCAAACTTAGCTGTTAAATTCTCTTTAATCTTGCCAACAGCAAATTCAAAATCAACAATCTTACCAAGTTTAAAGATAATAGTCTCCATAATCGTACTAATCTTACCAGGAAGTCCACAATCACTAGCAATCTTACTAGCATCTAAAATAAACATCTTAACTTCTCTTTTTTGTAAGATTTCTTTATCATGATTTGTCATAGCAGCAAGAACTTCATCAGCAGATAAAGAAGTATTTAAAATGAAAACTCCTTTTGGTTTAATCTTATCAAGCATTTCCATTTTCTTTAAATAACTATCTTTAGTACATACAACAATACCAGCAGTCTCAACATAATAAGTAGAATGAATTGGCCTCTTACCAAATCTCAAATGAGAAATCGTAATTCCACCACTCTTCTTAGAGTCATATTGATAATAACCTTGTACATAAGCATTGGTATAAGTTCCCGTAATTTTCATAATATCTTTAGAAGCAGATACCATTCCATCACTACCATAACCATAAATTAAGAATTCTACATTTTTATCAGGTAAGGTAAATTGAGGATCATATGCAATACTTAAGTTTGTAACATCATCTTCAATACCAACAGTAAAGTTACTATGAACATCTCTAGTATCAAGGAAATCAAAAACACCCTTAATCATAGCAGGAGTAGTATTTTTACTAGATAATCCATAGCGTCCACCATAAACATTAACTCTAGCATCTACTTCTTTAATTGTTTTAACAACATCTAGGAATAAAGGTTCTCCATTACTACCAGCTTCTTTTGTACGATCAAGTACAGCAATCTTCTTAACCGTTTTAGGTAATTCTTTTAAGAAATATTTAGTACTAAATGGTCGATATAAATGTACTTCCATTAATCCTACTGCTTCATTTTTCTCTTTGTATAAATATTCAACAGTTTCTTTAATAGTTTCACAAACAGATCCCATCGCAACAATAACCTTAGTTGCATTAGGACTACCATAATAATTAAATGGCTTATAATCTTTTCCTGTGATTTTATTAATTTCTCCCATATATTGATTAACAATATCTGGAATAGCATCATAGTATTTATTACGAACTTCAGTTGCTTGGAAATAAATATCTCCATTTTGTGCAGTACCACGAATACTAGGATTATTAGGATTCATAGCACGATTTCTAAATTCTCTTAAGGCATTTTGATCAATAAGTTCTTTTAATTGATCTGCATCAATAACATCAACTTTTTGAAGTTCATGACTTGTACGGAATCCATCAAAGAAGTTTAAGAAAGGAACACTTCCCTTAATAGCACTTAAATGAGCAACTCCCGTTAAATCCATAACTTCTTGTACAGAACTTTCTGCAAGCATTGCAAAACCTGTACTACGACAAGCATAAACATCTTGATGATCTCCAAAAATACTCAAAGCATGTGTTGCTAAACTACGAGCAGCAACATGAATGACACAAGGAAGCATTTCACCAGCAATCTTATACATATTAGGAATCATTAACAATAATCCTTGACTAGCTGTATAAGTTGTTGTCAAAGCACCAGCTTGTAAAGAACCATGTACCATACCAGCAGCACCTGCTTCAGACTCCATTTCTACAACTTTTACAGGGGTACCAAAATAATTTAGTTTCCCCTCACTACTCCATTTATCCGTAAGTTCCGCCATAGGACTAGCTGGAGTAATAGGATAAATTCCTGCTACTTCTGTAAAACCATAGGACACATGAGCAGCAGCTTCATTACCATCCATAATCTTCATCATAATCATCACTCTCCATACTATAATAATTATAGCATAATTTAA
>CANRPY010000042.1 GCA_947632595.1 uncultured Bacilli bacterium
CTTTTTAGAGGAAATATTCTTCCCTTAATTTTAGAAGAGTTAGAAGATAAAAATATAAAATTAAAAACCATCCGTGATTTTCAAAATGTAATTTATAAAGATGAGTATCAAATTATCATAGGAAAAAGATAAGTAAAAGGAGGAATCCATATGTGGGGAGCAATCATTGGTGATTTAGCAGGTTCTACTTATGAATATGAACAAGCAAAAAAAGTATCGAAAATAGAGCCAAAAGAATTGATAACAAAAGAAAGCTTCTTTAGCGATGACACCATTTTAACAATCGCTATACTAGATGCTATTTTGGAGCAAGGAGACTATAAAGACTATCTTAGAAAATATGCAAAAGAGTATGAAAACTATCATCCCAATCATAAACCATATTTTAAAGGAGTCTTTTCTCCTGGATTTACGAAATGGGCACAATCTACAGAAGAAGGGAAAAGTACAGGAAATGGTGCCATGATGAGAATATCTCCTGTTGGGTATTTATACAATACCGAAGAAGAAGTAATAAAACAAGCTGCTTTCGCAACCATTCCTTCTCATAATACTCAAGAAGCAATTACTTCTGCTACCTTAGTTGCAAGAATCATTTTCGAGGCAAGAAAGGGATTTTCCAAAGAAGAAATCTTAAAAAAAATCGGAAGAGAAATACAATATAGAGACTTTCAAAAATTTAATTCTACTTGTAGAGAAACGATAGATAACTGTCTATATGCCCTTTTTACAACAAATAGTTTTGAAGAAGCCATCCTTACAGTTCTCTCCTATGGAGGAGATACTGATACCAATGCCTGTATTGTAGGATCTATGGCAGAAGCCTTCTACGGAGTAGAAGAAACTCTAAAAAAACAAGCGGAAGAAAAAATACCAAAAGAGTTTGTAAAAAAATTAGAAAGAGGCTACGCAAAAATAATTCACTAGCAAGAAACCCTTTCCCCCTTTTCAAATAAGGGAAAATATGGTATAATATAAAACGTCTTTATGAGGAGTATATAGTTTACTCATAAAACAAGGAGAATGAAAATGTTAATCTATCAAAAAACTTTTGAAAATGAAAAAAGAAAGGACTGCAATTTCCCAGAAGAAGACGAATCGTACGCCTCGGAGAACGAGGGAATTATTGCGGATGGGGTAACGCGAGACCCAATAGGAGACCCGGACTTATCTCATTATTCGAAAGAAGATTATATCAAAAAATACCCAAGACCTAGTGGTGCAAGTGAAGCAGCAAAAATGGTATGTAAAACTTTTGCAGCAAGTAACGCATCTTTATATGAAAGACTAAAAGCATGCAATGAGAAAATAAAAGAATATAATGACAAAGAGATTCCAGAATGTGACTACTTACAAAATGATTATTATGCCTCTGTTGCCTCTTGCATGGAAATAAAAGAAGACATCTTACAGTATGCTTATATTTGTGATTGTGGAGTAATTGTCTATGATCATGAAGGAAAAATAAAGATGCAAACTGTAGATGACAAAGCAAGATATAGTGACCAATATATTGATCATATTGGTATCCCTTGGAATCTACCAGAAGCAAGAGTCTTGGTAAGAAAAGAGTTTCGAAATCAACCAGAAAAAAGAATCAATGGAGAATGTGTATCTTATGGAGCCCTAACAGGAGAAGAAAGTGCCTTACCATTTATTAGAACTGGTAGCCTAAAACTTCAAAAAGGAGACTTTGTTTTGCTATATAGTGATGGGTTTGCAGCATATTTAAAAGAAAAAGAATTTATCAAGAATCTTCTTCATTTTGAAAAAGATAAAATGGATGCTTATATCGAAAAAATGGCACAAGAAAACAAAGATATTTTTGGACGAGAAAGAACCGTTTTAATTTGGAAAATAGAAGAATAAAAATACAAAAAGGGAGATTAGGGGTATGAAAAAAGAAAATTTATGGAAAAGAATTTATAAAATGCTAACCAAAAAGCAAAAATGGAACTTTGTATGGATTATCTTAATTATGATTGTATCAGCTGTATTAAGTCAGTTATTACCATTATCCATTGGAAAACTAACTGATGATATCTTACAAGAAAGCGACTTATCCTTTATAAAAGTAATTCCATTTTTACTTTTTATTTTAGTCGTAACAGTAACCAATGAAATCATAAAAGTAGTACGAAGAGTAATAGTAGAAGATACTTGTACTAGTTGTGAAAAAGAAGCAAGAACAAATGCAATTAGCTCACTATTACATGCACCACTTAGTTACTTTAAAAAGAATATGATTGGAAATATTCATGGAAGATTAAATAGAAGTTTGGAAGGAACGATTCGTTTATTAAAACTTTTATTTATGGATTTTGCACCAGCAATCTTTAGTGGTGTAGCAGCAATTTTTGTAATCTTTAGTAAATTACCAATCTATTTATCATTATTAATGTTATTTGTCATTCCAATTGGTTTAATGATTATCTTTCGTCAGATTTCTACCCAAAAAGGAATTCGTGTAGAATTAATGGAAGAAAAAGCATCTATGGATGGTACCATGGTAGAATTAATGAATGGTATTGAAGTCATCCGTGTAACCAATAATGCCGAAGTAGAAGTAGATCGTTTTGCAAATAAATCTGAATATTTACGAACAAAAGAAATGAAACATCATAAAGCAATGGCTTTCTATGATTGCTTAAAATTTATGAATGAAGCAATCTTTACCGTATTAGTAATTGGAATGTCTGCTTATTTAGCAGGAGAAAAAATAATCAGTGTTGGTACGGTTTTAACTGCCTATTTATGTTTTACACAATTAACAACGCCATTAAGAGAACTACATCGTATCTTTGATGAACTATCAGAATCCACTATTTTAGCAAGAGAATATTTTCATATCATAGATTTAGAAAAAGATTTCTCTTACAAGAAACCAGAAAAAGAAGAAATCGTAGAAGACAAAGCCTTTATTGATATGAAAGACATCGGTTTTTCTTATTCTATGGATTCGAAAAAAATTATTGATAATTTAAATTTAGAGATAAAAGAAGGAGAGTTTATAGGAATTGCAGGACCATCTGGTTGCGGAAAATCAACGATTATTAAGATGATTGCAAAACTAGAACAAAATACAGAAGGAACCATTATCATTGACAACAAAGATTTAAAGAGTTTATCTCGTAGAGAGTTATCTAATTTAATCGCCTTAGTCCCACAAAGTCCATTCTTAATTGCAGGTACCATTCGAGAAAATATTTGTTATGGAATTCATCGCAAAGTAACAGAAGAGGAAATGAAAGAAGCTGCCCAAAAAGCGTATTTGGATGATTTTATAGAAAGTCTACCAGAAGGGTATGATACGGTACTTGCCGAAGGAGGAAATAACTTATCCGGAGGACAACGTCAACGTATTGCAATCGCAAGAATCTTTTTAAGAAAACCAAAGATTTTAATTTTAGATGAAGCAACAAGTGCCTTAGATAATACCTCTGAAAAATTCATTCAAAAAGAAATTGAAAAATTACAAAAAGAAAATAAAACTACAATTTTATCCATTGCCCATCGTTTAACAACCTTAGAAAATTGTGATTCCATTCTTGTTTTCGATAAAGGAAAGATTGCTCAACAAGGAAAATATCAAGAGTTAATAAATACTCCTGGAATCTTCCAAGATATGTATAATGGAAAATTAAAATAAATATTGGAGAAATCCAATATTTTTTGTATGTCAAGAAATGTAAATTTTAAAAAAATCATGAAAAGCCATACAAAAGAATAGACATTTTATTGTAAAATCAAGATAGGTGATAAAATATGAAAGTATGTCCTAGTTGTAGCAAAAAAATGTCCGATAACTCCGCATTTTGTGATGCATGTGGGACATCTTTAGAAAATGTAGAGGAAGAAATTGAAATCCTAGAAGCAGTGACAACGGTACCCCTTGTAGAAGTAGATACTCCATCAACAGTGGCACCAGTAAATCCACCTAAGAAGAAGCAAAAAAAGAAAAATACAACACCAAAAACAACAGCTGTATCAACAGTTCCAACCGTTCCATCTAGTGAGAAAACAAAATCAATTCCAAAACAGAAAAAAAGTGAAAAAGAAAAGAAAGAAGAAAATGTAGAAGAGGTAGAAAAAGAGGAAGAAGTAGAAGAATTAACACCAACAGAAAAAACAGTTCCCCCAACAACGGTGCCTCCAACAACAGTGCCTCCAACAACAGTACCACCAACAACAGTGCCTCCAACGACAGTGCCTCCAACAACAGTACCACCAACAACAGTGCCTCCAACGACAGTGCCCCCAACAACAGTGCCACCAACAACAGTGCCACCAACAACAGTTCCACCAACGACGGTACCTCCAACAATGGCACCACAGACATATGCACCAGCACCAGTTGCTTTCCAACAGCCAGTGATTCCCTATCAACCATCGATAGAACAAGAAGAAGACAAAATAGAAGAGGAAATAGAAGCCATTGAAAAATCAACGAAATCAATTAAAAGAAGAATCATTGTAGTATTCCTTGTTGTTTTAGCAATCTGGTTTGGTCTATCCTTACTACTAGTTAGTTTAAGAAATGAAGAAGCCGTAAATTCCAAAAATAAAATCTTTTATGGAACAAACTTTACTTTAAAATATGATGAAAACTGGAAAGTAGCCAATATGGCAGATGGTAAAGAAGCCCTTAAATATTTGCCACTTCCAGCATACTTAGAACCAATTGGTCAAAGTAAATTAAATGAAACAGTAGAATGTAATTTCACAAAATCTTCTTGTAGAAAGAAAACATATGATGAATTTTATAAATATTGGAAAGAAGATATTGAAGAGACAATGACTCTATCAAAAGATTCTCCATTTACCAAATTAAAAGAAGATATTTACTATGCAAGTTATAACTACACGGTAAACTCAACAGGAGAATTAAAAGGAAAATACTATCTAATCATATCAGATGATAAAAACATCGTTTTATCTTTCGTATCCAGTGCAGAGGAATCTTCTTTAGGAACCATTCATCAAAAAATCGTTGAACTATTTAAAAACATTCAATTAAGAGATGCGGATGAAGAAGATATGGGAGAAATGTTAGTAAACATGAGTAGTTGGAATGAATACTCTGATCTAAGACAAGATGCAACCGCTAGAAAAAGAAATATATATGGAGAATTTAGAATTTTATCTGATGCCGAAAGCTACTGGGTATTTAAAAATGATGAATTTTGGTGGTATAAAGATGAAAAAAATCTAAATGATAATTACTGGTATGGAAGTATTAGTGTAAAAACAGGAAAGAAAGGTCTAAAATCAATTGATATCGATGAAGATAAACTAGATGATATCATTCAACAATCGAACGGAAAAGTAAAAGCAGAAGATGTCTATTCTATCATTATGACACCAACAAAGATCATAACCAATGGCAAAGATAAAAGTAGTACCAATATTTCAAAAAATATGAAATGGAAATTTGTATGGATTATTGTACAACATGAAGATGGAATAGAAGCACAAGTACTAAATGTAGATACATCAGAAACATCCTATTTCGTAAAAGTAAAAGACTAAGATACTTCTTCTAAAAAAGAAGAGAGAAAAGAGATGAGAAAATGAAAAAAAGAAAGGGAAAGAAAATAGGTCTAGTTCTAATCATACTCTTACTAGTAGGAGGATCCATCTTTCTTGGAGTTAGAACCTACAAAAAAGTAAAAGAAGAAATGTCCTATACTCCTCTTTTAAAAAGAGAATCATTAAAAGACCTCTCTGTAAAAAAGATAAAAAGTATCAATATCATTAAAAATGAAGAAAAAGAAACAGAGATTATTTACCAAGAAGAGAAAAAAGATATCAAGAAGACTTGGTCAGAATTAAAAAAATACAAAATTGGTAAAAAAACATCGAAACAATGCTATGATACATCGACATTATATGTATTAGAAGTAGAAGATTCTCCACAAGTAACCATAGAATTTCGATGTGGTCAATATATAGAAAAAAATGAAGCTTATGAAACAAAGAAGTAGCAAATGCTACTTTTTTTGCAAAGAAAAAAGTTTATGTTATAATGAAATAGAAGGTAGGGATCTATATGGAAGATAGAATTCTATTTATGGTATTTAACGGAGAAATTAAGTTTTTGCAACACTCTTCAATGGATCATAAAGAGTGGTATCTCTCACTTGGGGGAAATATGGATGAATATGATAATATGATTCGTGGATTTATTATGGATAGTAAAATCATATTCTTTAAAGCAAACTTAAATTATGATAAAGAAGTCATTGATTTCGCAACCAAAATGGGTCTTATTATGAAAACTCAATTAAATCACCCAGAATATAAAATCTGTTGTGGAATTAACCCAGGCCAAGATGGAGCAAAATGGGAACCTATTTTAACAATTAATGAAGAAGACTTAGCAGGATATGAATCCGAAGAAGAGAAACAAAAAAGAGAAGAAAAAGAAAAACAAAAAGAACAATTAGAACAAGCCATTCAACATACCGATTCAGGACCAATCTTAGAATTTAAAAATGATGTAGAAAGTAAAGAATTCATTCATTATGCAACGATCTTTACCCTTATTTTATTAGGAGTTGCCATCCTTGCCAAAGTAGTCTTAATCTCTCAAAAGACACTAATGCTTTCTAGTCGTTGGAATATGATTCTATTACTAGGACAAGTAGCATCTTTTGTACTAACCATAGTAGGATATCAAAAGAAGATGTCTAAAACAAAAATCTTTGCTTTAGCAGCATCTATCTTTTCCATTATTCTATTTGACTTAGTAGATGTAATAATCGGTGTTTTAAACTTTTTATTCACACTCGATCAAAATTATATTATTAAATTAATGTCTCTTCCTAAAAAAATAGGAGAGTTCATCAAGCAAAAAAGACAAAAAAAGATGTAAAGGAAGAACTCATGTTCTTCCTTTTATCTAGAATATGATATAATAAAAAATAGAATAGAAAATAATGCGAAGAGGTGTAGTAAATGAAAGAAAAAGAATTTTATGCAATGTCGCAAGACGAAATCTTTCAAAAATTACAAACAGGAGAATCTGGTCTAACAACAAGAGAAGCTCATAAAAGAGCAGAAAAACATGGAAAAAACGAACTACCAAGAAAAAAGCCAGATAGTCTTTTCAAAATATTTATTCAAGAATTACTAGATCCTATTGTTATGTTACTAGTAGTTGCGATTTTAGCATCCCTAAGTGTAGGAGAATATGTAGATGCCATTGCCATTACTTTTATTATAACAATCGATCTAATTATGGGAACGGTTCAAGAAAAGAAAGCAAATAATACCGCAGAAGCC
>CANRPY010000043.1 GCA_947632595.1 uncultured Bacilli bacterium
ACAGTTGCGAGTAAGATTTCTTCTGTAAATGGGGTTATTACTTCAAAGAAAGATAAAAAGAGAGAAAAACATAACATACAATAAATCGTTCGAATTAAAAATTGTTTTCCTAAATTTCGGTATCCTATGTAGACAAAGGGAATATTAATTAGTAAGATCAATAACCATAACGGAGGATTCCATAGTTTATGAATGATAATGGAGATTCCTGTAATTCCTCCATCTAAAATGGTATTGGGTATTAAGAAACATTCTAGGGCTGCTGCTGCAACAAAGCATCCAACTGTTAGAATGATAAATTGAATAATCATACTTCCTGTTTTGTTTTTTATAGCACTCATACTAGCCTCCTATTTTCTTCATTATATCATGCTCCAGAAAAAAAAGGAACTACTGTTCCTTTCCTTTTTTCGTTATGATGAAAGATACTCCTTTGGTTTCGTTTTTAATAGAAATATCGTATCCCATAACATTTAACGTCTTTTTTACAATTGATAATCCTAGTCCGAATTCTCCTTTGATTCCTTTTCGAAAAGGAGTAAAGATGACCTCTAAAAAGTCTTCGTCGATGGATTCCCCATCATTATATAAGATCAATTTATTTTGCTTTGCAGTAATTTTGATTTCTTTTTTGGCATATCTCATAAAATTACTTAACAAGTTGTCTAGGACTGTTTCCCAGTTTTCTACGGAACCATAATACTTGGACTTTTTCTCCACACTAATGTCGAATGCAATTTCTTTTCGATGAAATTTGAACTTTTCGACTTCTTCTTTTATCATTTTCTCCATATCTACTAGTTCCTTAGAGTCTTTATTTTTATCTTTGAGATAATCCAATTTATTTAAGTAAAGAAGTGAGTGTACTTTTTGTTCTAATCTGTCTGTTTGGTCTTTTATGGTAGAAAGCGCGGTAGATTCACTTTCTACCCCATCTTCGACAGCTTCAATATATGATTTTATTACTGTGAGAGGCGTTTTAAAATCATGGGAAATATTTTGATACATCTGATTGCGATATTCTTCTTGGTTCTTTAAAGAGATTCGCATATCTTCAATTGCTAAAGCAAGTGATCTTATCTCGTCATTTAATTGAAAATCTATTTTATGGTCATAATCAGGGTTATCAATATTATCAATCTTGTTCTTTAATCGTTCAATCTTTCTTACTACGGTCGAAGACCAAAATACAATCATTAGTCCAATTAGTAAGAAAGTTCCTAATACTAATGGGAAAATTGCACTTAGGATAGAAGTTTTGGTTTGATTGATATAACTATCATCGGTAAGAGCTATTTTTGTTATATCATCACTTGTTAATTTGTAATAGTAGTATATTTTATTTTTATAAACTAATTTTCCGTAGGATTTGTTCATTCTTAAAATGATTTCATCTAAATTTTCTTCTCCTATCACATCTTCTATATTGATGCTAGTTGCTTTGGTTGTCTTTGTCATATAGATGTAGGCAATTGTCGTATCTTGTAATTTTGTATTTGCAGTATTGTCATAGATTCTTAAGGGTTCTCTTAGATAATTGTAAATATTTTGTTCCGCTACGGGAATTAAAATTCTTGGTAAAATGGCTCCTAAAGAGATGAAGAGAAGCAGGAAAGCAATTCCTACTACGAAGAGTAATTGTTTACTTAAACTATTCTTTTCTAGGCTCATAATAATCGATACCCATATCCATAAACGGATTCAATCTTTAGTTTTGGTAATTTTTTTCTTACTCTTCTTACTAAATCATCTACTACACGATCTGTTCCATAATAATCTCTTGGCCAGACGCTAGATAAGATTTCTTCTCTTTGAAAACATTTTCCTTTATTCTCTACAAATAATAGGAGTAAATCAAATTCTAATGTTGTTAATTTGATTTCTTTCTTATTGTTTTCTACAACTCTCTTTTCAGGATCAATGGTATATTCTTCATATGTTATTTTCTTATCTTGCTTTTCCTTATATACCCTCTTTATCATATTATTTACTCTTAATACTAATTCTTTACTCGAGTATGGCTTTGTTAAGTAATCATCGCTTCCTAATTCGAGACCAAAGATTTTATCTAATTCTTGATCTCTTGCTGATGTAAAGATTACGGGGACATTTTCATCTTTTTCACGGATAGCGCGGATCACATCATACCCATTGATATCATCTCCTAACATAATATCTAAGATCCAAATATCTACTTTATTTCCGATATAGTTTATGGCACTTGTACCGTCTTTTAAGCAGATTACATTATACCCTGCTCTTTCCAAGTATGCTTTTACAACATTGGATAGAGCAACTTCATCTTCTACTAAACATACTGTATACATTCTTACCACCCATTAATAGTATAACATTATTTTATGGTATCAAATCCCTCCTTTTTTTCATTCTATTTTCTTATATTTAATTTTTAATTACGTTTTTTAATGATTTAACCTTATCTGCATTCCTCCTTTCATTATCATCATAGCGAATAATTGTGGAAGAAATATCATATAATTATGGGAAATTATGGGAAAAAATAAAAGATATTTATCATATCTTCTATTTGTATAAATTACTTAAATCACTATCTTGTTTTTCGTTCTGTTCTTTTTCTTGTTGTAAGACTTCATCTGTTTTTATTTTTTTGATTTCTTTTGGTGGTGGAGGGTTTACTCTTTCGTTGTATTCTCTTTCTTTTCTTAGTTCTTTGTTGATATAAGCGTATTCTTGGCGAACATCTTCTCCATCCATATTTCGATAAGCAGTTGTGAATAAAAAGCGATATAGGAATAATCCTACTAATATGACAACGACTACAATAATAATATCGATTAACATTTTTGTACTATCGGTTAATTGATTGTTTTTTCCTTGCTTCATTTGAGAGATTGTTTGTCCAATAAAATCTTTAGAACCACTTTTCCGACAAGAGGTATTTTCACTTAATACGGCAAAGTATGAAATATCTTTGGCGTGTTTGCCATCTCCTAAGTAAGAAGTCACTTCTATTGTAAAGTTTTCTTTTTCTGCTTTTGATGCAAGAGTCTCATCACTGGTACAATAATTGATCGTTCCTACATTTTTCTTATCTTCATCAAACAGACCAATTGATATTGTTACTTTAGCAGATTCTTTTGAATTATTTTTGATTTTTTTGATGGAGATGATGCCATCTTGATAGGAGATATTTTGGTATAGAAGAGTATCTCCTCTTATTGTTGTTGTGACTCCTTCTGGAATTAATTCTTCAAATTCATAGTTTGCTGCTTGCACGGGAAGGGATAGGAACATGATTAAGAAAAAGATTACACACTGTATTATTTTTTTCATATTAATGATTCCTTTCTATATATTTTTCTATATCTAACCAATTGGTTACATAATTTTCTTTTAAGGCATATTTTTCTCTATCATCAAATAATAAGCATTGTTTTCCCATGGAAATAATTTTTTTGTAGTTATAAGGATCATCATCTATCATAAGATCAATATTATATTTTTTACATAATTCTGCACGGGTTTCTCCATATACAGAAGTTACAATGGCATCTACTACGATTTCATGTTCTGCAAGCCATTGTCTTGTAATTTCAAAGGCACTAATTTTCGTTGTTTTAAAGTTGTCTTCTCTAGAGGTAATTAAGTAAATTTCATTTCCTTTTTTACGAAGTCGTTTGATAACATCGGATACATTTCTTTTAATTTCTGCATTTTTATAAATATCTTCTCCGTAGATAGCAAAGAAATTCCCTTTTAATTCTTCATCATTCATAATATCTAGAGGATTGATTCCTAATTGTTTCGAATACTCTTCTAGTCTATTATGTACCATTTCTGTTGTTCTACAGATGGTATCATCCATGTCTACTCCTATTCTCATTTTAACTCCTCCAATTTTTCAATGGCTTCTTGTATGGTTTTTACTTTGATGAGTTTTATTTTTAAATTTTTTTCTTTGATATATTTTTTAGCTTGTTCATAGTTTGTTTCAGGAGGACATAAGAAGATATCTGCTTTGGCTGAAACTGCCCCTAGAATTTTGTGTTCAATTCCTCCAATTTGACCAATTGACCCATCTTCTTCAATCGTTCCTGTTCCGGCAATCGTGTATCCTTTTGTTAAATCTTTTTTGGTTAGCTGATTATAAATTTCTAATGTTGTGATCAATCCTCCAGATGGACCTGATTCACTCTTTTTAAATTTAATTTCTAATTCAGGGTTTGTTTTATATTCACTCGCATATTGTAGAGAAACTCCTAATAATTTGCGTCCTTCCTGCTCATATACTTTTACATCTAACTCTTTTTCCTTGTTTTTTCTTTTTATTTTTACTTTAACGGTACTTCCTGCTTCTTTTGTTTGAAGGTATGAGGAATATTCTTCTGCCGACTTTAACTCTTGTCCATCGACACTTAAAATTTCATCCCCTACTTTTAAATTCGTTGGGTACCGTTCGTTATAGACAACAATTACATATAGAGAGGAAGAGACTTTTTTTACTTCTTTTCCTGCTAAAGTATAGGCCCAATAGATTGCTGTTCCATTCGCAGTCTTTAAATCTAGATCACTTCGAAATTCAATATCTTCTAGATTTTCTTCCTCACTATATTTATAAAGATTCGCATTTTCTCGTTCCCATGTTGGAATTAGATAACTAATTGCATAAAACATGACGTTGGCATCTACTTGCGTTACATAACTAATGTTAAAACTACCTTTGCTACTTTTTTTCTTATCTACAGAGACTCTTTCTGATGCATCCATGATTCCTCCCCCAATTACGATGTAATAATTTAGAGGGAAATTGAATATCAATAAAAGAAGAAATAAAAAGATGATAAATTTATATTCTTCTTTTATGGTTTCTACGATAAAGTCTTTTATTTTCTTAAACATTTTATCACCTTACCTTTATTATAGCAAAGAAAGGATTTAATATGAAAAAAAAATATCAAAGTGGACTATTACTTGTCATTTTCCTGTTTCTCTTTTTCTATGCTCTTTTTCATACAAGGATGATTGCAGAAGAAAGTATCTTTTATTTAAGACTATTTCTTACTAAGGTTTTCCCTACTACTTTTTGTTTTCTTCTGTTATCTTCTTTCTTATTAGAGTATCAATTTCTTTATTTTTTTCATAGGATATTTCCTAGGAGTTCTCCTGCTTTCGTTCTTTTTTGTCTTTCTCTTGTTAGTGGGTTTCCTATGGGTGCCCTTTATGTTAGTCGTTTTTTAAAGGAAAGAGTTATTTCTTCTAAGGAAGCTAATCGGTATATTCGTTTTACGCATTTTCCTAATCCTTTTTTTGTACTTTATACGACTTCTTCTTTATTTCATAGTTATCGTCTTGCTTTTTGTTTTTTAGGAATCTTTTTCTTTAGTAATTTTGTAATCTATCTTTTTACAAAAAAGGAAAACCAGATAAGGACTTACTCATTTCAAAACACAAAGACTTTTGCAGAGATTTTTTCTCAATCTTTATTTCAGACTGTTCGTGTATTGATTTCTATTTTTGGTACTTCTCTTTTTTTCTATTTAATTTCTTGTGGCATTCGCCCTTTTCTTACACGTTCTTCTTTTCTCTATGTTTTTATTAGTGGCCTTTTTGATCTTACAAATGGGGTTTTTACAGCCTCTATTTTAACAAGTCCTTTTTTACAAGGTGTTTTATTATTTTTCTTTATGGGAATTGGATCTTTTTCTATTCAATTACAAATAAAAAGTATCCTTCAGGATACTTCTATTTCATATGGTTCTTTTTTAAAGGGAAGAGTTCTTTGTTTTCTTTGTTGTATTTTTCTTTGGCTATTTTGTTGCACTTCCCGCATAGTTAATTGGAGCTACAATGTTAATGGCATATCGAGTCCCAAGGTCTGGATGGTAAAGGCCAATATAGATTCTTAGAACATGAGCATTTTCGGCAAAGTTCTTTTCATTCGAAATAGATAAGTCTATGGTATTCATTTGAAGGTCTTTTGCTGTTCGGCAGCCACCACTACTCGGGCAATCTGTCTCTTTTTGAGCCTGAGTATCATCTTCATACCATTTTGTCTCTCCTAAATCTGGTAAGTCATAACGAATCCTATCATCATCTGGTCCATACTCTATGTAGAATTCGTCATCAGCAGTTCCTCCTGTTGTACGATATTTTGTTTTTGCATACCTTTCATGGATGATTAGTTTTTTCTCTGTTCCATCGCGAAAAGTCATTTCAACCACATATGTCTGTCCTACATCGGCGCTAGTATTCATTGCTGTTCTATCTTGAATTTTTGCGTAAGTTAACCCTCTTTTTACAATATCTTCTTGAATCATATTTGTAATTTCATTTTTAAATTCGTAAACTCTTGAACGGTAGGATTCTCTAATTCTCATATCATTAAAATCTGAGACAACGGAAAATAAAGACATACAGATTACCGAAACTACAATGAAGCATACTAATACTTCTACTGTTGTGAAGCCTTTTTGATTTCTCATTATGCCACCTCCATTGTAGAATAAGAGTAATAATCATTATTATCTCTTGTGTGATGTACTACAACGATGACACGATGTGTTGCGGGAACTTCTCCATGAGGGATAGAGAATTTTGGAAGAGATAAAATGTAATCTTTTTCATGAGAATTCGTATCACCTTCCAAATCATTAGTTTCTAACCATTTTTGAAAATTTTCTATATTATAATTTGTTATATAGATATGACATCCTTCAGTGGATTCACGACCTGCTATTTCGAATTCTTTTACTAATTGTTTACACATTGCTTGTTGGCTATTTAGTTCAGTTACCTCGTCGCATGAAAATCGATGATAATATTTACCTGGTGATAATTCCGACAGAGTGTTCAAATCCAAAGTATACCCCGTCTCTATTAACCTTTTGAACCAATAGGCAGTATACTTGCCATCTACATCATCATAGGTCTCTCTTTTTTCATATTCTGCAATGATTGGTAGGTAATTTGAAAAAATCATTGTAAACATAATCATAAGGAAAACGGATACTACAAGGGT
>CANRPY010000044.1 GCA_947632595.1 uncultured Bacilli bacterium
TACATTTTAATGATTTCTTCTCTTTTTAGGACATGATCTACTCTTAGAGCATTGGTACTATACATATCATAATAACCGTAGTATTCATCTTCTCTTTCTGCTAAATCTCCTAGGGAAGTAACTTCTGCTAAAACGACCTCTTCTTCCATTGCCGGATAATAGCGTAAGGTATCTTCTAGTCTTTTACAGAAATGAAAGCCACAACCATTGATTCCAAAGATTGGTTTTAGATTGATTCTATAAATAATTCCTTCTTCAAATGGTGTTCCATAGCGATTGGTCATATCTTGATTAAAAATTTTATAACCGTGTGTTGGTACCATTTGCTCACCTTCTAATACCATTATATCAAAAAAAGTAAGAAAACATTTCTTACTTTATAAATTTATCATTAATTTTCTTTATATAGTTATAATCTTTTCTACGAATTAAATGAATATGACTTTGAATACTGGTATCAATTCTAGTAACTCCTGTGTAGAAAGTATTTCTACCATCGGATGTAATTAACATATTATTTGAACGATAATCTGGTACAATCGTTATTTTCTTTGTAGATGGAATTACTAGTGAATTGGATAGAGATCGATATGTTTTATTGGACATAGGGGCAATTGGTGTTATTTGCATCGTATCAAATTCATTGTAGACAATACTTCCTCCATAACTTAAGTTATATGCGGTAGAACCAAAAGATGTGGAAATTAAAATACCATCTCCTGAGAAGTTTTCTAATAATACATCATCAATATAAACATTCATATGAATGGTATTTAGTTCTTCTTCTCGTAAGACAATTTCATTTAAGCATTGGAAACTTGATTTTCCTTCTTTGGATTCTACTTCTACGGTTTGAACTCCTATTTCTTCGTAATAATATTCATTCTTTTTGATACTATTAATAAAACTATGGATTTCTTTGATATCGATATCTTGAGCAAATCCAAGCGTTCCTGTATTAATTCCTACATATAAAGCATCTTTATGAAAGTTGCTATCATTTACCATTCTTAAGAAGCATCCATCTCCTCCGATGGCAATTCCTAAGTCAAAGTCATCTTGTTCTGTAATTTCATACCCTTCTTTTAAAAGAGCTTCTCTTGTTACTTTTTCTACTTGTCTTGATTTAATGTTGTGATTTACGAATAGTCGTACTTTTTTAATCTCTTTCATTTTTCTTATACCTAAATAAGTAGGAAGGACGGTGTCCAGCTCCTGTTCTCATCCTTTCTGTTTTTTCTACTTTATTGGCAATGATACGGCGAAAAGCTGGGTCAAGTAATTTTTTATTTAGGATTACTTCATATACTTGTTGGAGTTCTCCTAACGTAAAGTATTCTGGCATCATATTGAATACGATGTCTGTATAATTAATTTTACTTTTAATTCTTTCTAATCCTGATAGAATGACTCTTGCATGGTCGAAAGCAAGAGATGTGTTTTTTACGGTGATAAAGTCATATCGATCTGTTGTTTTTTCTCTTAATTTTTTCTTAATGGTAAAAGATATTGTTTCTTCTCCATTATCTAACACGATGTCTACTGTGTTATTTTTTTCTTCCATTAAGGTAACATCAAACCAAGAGGCATTTTCTACCTTCTCTTTTAATTTCTTTTTATCAATTAAAGCGACAAAGGCAGTTGAGATAATTCTCATACGTGGGTCTCTATCAATTTCATCGAATGTATATAATTGTTCTAGATAGACATTCGAAAGATTGGTTTCTTGTTTTAAGACTCTTTTTGCGCATTCTTCTAAGGTCTCTGTTTTGGGATCTAAAAATCCTCCTGGTAGACACCATTTTCCTTTATAAGGATAATCGGTTCTTTTTACGAGTAAGATACTCATACTCTTCTTGTCTGTTTTTCGATAATTATCATTATCTTTTGAAGAAACACTTACGATTAGAATGTCTGATGTCATGGACAATTTTTCGAAGATTGAGGAGTCATAGTCTTTTAAAAACTCTTCTTCTGATTGATATTCTTTCATTTTCTCACCTATTCCTTGCTTTTTTACAAGTTGATTATAACACATTTTCTTCTAAAATTTCGATAATTTCTTGAATTACGAATTCTTTGTTCTTCTTTCTTGATCCTTCTTTTGCTTGTACTTGCCTTTCCCAGTATTTGTCTTTTGTTTTGTCATAGATCGCTACAAAGACTACATTATCCTCTCCATAAGGATTATTCTTATCGATTCTATTTAATTTTCCAGTGATTCCTACTCCTAATTCTGCACCTGAAAAGGTTGTGATTGCATGAGCCATTTCTCTTGCCGTTTCTTTACTATAGACTGTGTAGGTATCAATTATTTCTTTTGATACACCCATCTTTATTTTAAAAGAATTGGAATATGTGATTGCTGAATAAGAATAGACATCACTTGCTCCTTCGATATTTGTGATTGCATTCGCAACGGCTCCTCCTGTACAGGACTCCATTGTCGCGATAGATTTCTTTTCTTCTCTTAATTTTTTCACAATTCTTTTAAATGTTTTCATATAGGTGATGCTCCTTTATATATTTTTTTACTTTGGCATAAACATGAGAGTTATCTCCATTTCTTACTTTGGTAGAAGATACATCTACATAGTCAAAGTCATCTCGGTAGATCATTCGATCTTCATAGTCTTTTAAACGAGGATTCTTTTTGATTTCTTGTCTTTTTAAAACAATCACTTTATTTTGGAAAATTTCCTCTAAATTCTTCCATTCATGTAGACGTTCTAGGTTATCAGAACCAATTACTAAATATAGTTCTGCTTCTGGATAGTCTTCTCTTAGACTTCTTAATACTTGATATGTATAAGGGAAATTATTATGTTTGGTATCTACTATTATATTTTCTTCTTCATAAAATCGCAACATTGCTACTCTTTCTTTTATATCTACTAAGTTCGATTTGTCCCAATAATTGGGAGTTGGTAGAATCAATACTTTGTCTACTAGATTTTCTTCTAGTAGAAATTGCATTACTTTATGATGTCCTTCGTGTGGTGGATTGAAACTACCAACATAGACTCCTATTCGCATTTTTGATAGATAGGGGTTGCAAATTTATGAAGATTGTTTTCGTGAAGACGTTTAATTTTTTGTTTTACTGCTTCTTCTACTGGTTCGCCTTGGATGACTTTGGTAATATCTGCGTAAGTAACTCCTAATTTGTCTTCATCGCTTTGTCCACTTAAACCATCACTTGGTGTTTTATATAAAACTTTTTCTGGTACATGAACTTGTTCTCCAACTTTGATGACTTCTTCTACGGTTAAGTCTCCTAGGACATTGATATCAGATACACCGTCTCCTCCTTTGGTAAAGTATCCTACATAGCTTTCACATTTATTTCCTGTTCCTGCAACAATATAGGTTTTTCCTTTTAAGGCAGAATATAGGGCTGCTAAATAGTATAGAGAAGCCATTCTTAATCTTGGTTTGATATTGATATTACTATTCTTTTTTTCTTCTTCTGTATAGTCTCCTAATTTAGTAATTTGTTTTTGGAAGGTATCATATGTATCGGTTAGATCAATATCTACCATTTTAAATCCGTAATGTTCTCCTACTAGTAAGGCATCTTCTTTATCTTCTCCTTTTGAGTGACATGGAAGCGTTACTCCTAAGACATTTTCTTTGCCAATGGCTTCTGTAAATAGTCCAGCAACTACTCCTGAATCTTTTCCTCCACTAATTCCAATTACGACTCCCCCTAGATTGTTTTTCTTATAATAATCTCTAATAAATTCTACAATATTTTCTTTTTGTTTTTTGGCATCAAATTCTTTCATTTTCTATTCCTCTTTCCTTTATAAATATTTCTTTGCTCTTTCTATTAATAATTGACTTCCACCATCTTGAATATAGCCTTGTTCTACAAGTTCTAGTAGTTCTTCTACTCTGCATTCTAGATAGCGAATATACTCATCTTTATCTAGATTTTGATCTTTTACTTTTTGGCAACCTAATCCTACATAGCCTTTGTTAAAAGATGCACTGCAACCATCATCTTGATAGTAAGAAGAACATTCTATTAAATGATCTGCTCTATAACCAGTTTCTTCTAATAATTCTCTTTTGGCAGCATTCTCATAACTTTCCTCTTCTTCTACATATCCTGCTGGTAGACCTACTCCTACTGTTGATTTGGTAAAGACTCTAGGTTGCACTGTGATGATTGTTGTTCCATCCTTTGTGATAGGAAGGATGATTACCGCATTCCCATCTTTTCCTTGTTTTTTTAGTTTTTCTCTTCGAATGGTTTTACCATTATTTAATAAGCAAGAATATTGTTCGACTGTTAAGAATTTGCTTGGCCCTTCTAGAAGTTTTTTTCTTAGGGTCTTCATCTCTTCTATGTAGTGATGTAGTTCTTCCATCTTTTCTTTTCTCATGATTATTTCTTCACTTTCTCTTTTGGCTTTTCTTCTTTTGGTTTCGTATGTAGCATAATTAATTCCTGTTTTAATTCTCTAAGTTTATCTGTTAAGTCTACATAGTATTCGTGTGGTTTTTTGATTCTTGTTACTTCTGGATATAGACTTTGATATTCTTTTTCACAGTATGCTTGTCTTTCTTTTAGGGTTGGTTGTTCGTATACTAGTTCGCCATCTTGGAAAATTGGTACTTGAAGAGGTCTTACCGTATAGTCTTTTACAGTCGTTTTCTTCCATGGTTCTGTTGGATGAACTAATGTGTATTCTTCTGTTGGGATAATTTCATCTGCAAGTGCTACCACATCTCCTAGGGCATATCCTGTTTTCTTATCATAGATACGATAGACTTTTTTGTATCCTGGCGTAATGGTTTTTGCGGCATCATTACTTACTTTGATACGTGGTTTTACTTTGCCATCTTCTTCTACGGCCACTAATTTGTATACTCCTCCTACTCTTTCTTTTGAAGCTGCGATATTATCTCCTGCTCCAATAGAGTCGATGCAAGCTCCTTGTTCTCTTAGATCACGAATGGTATATTCATCTAATCCATTACTTAAGCAGATGGTTGCATCAGGATATCCAGCTTCATCTAGCATTTTTCTTGCTTCTTTTGATAAGTAAGCTAAATCTCCTGAATCAATTCGGATTCCTTTTAATTTGTATCCATTTGGTTTTAAGTAGTCGTTTGCGACACGAATGGCATTTGGAATTCCACTACGTAGTGTGTCATAAGTATCTACTAAGAAAACACAGTTATTTGGGTTTGCTTTGGCATATCCTAAGAAGGCTTCGTATTCATCTTCGTTTTTGGTTACTAATGAGTGAGCCATTGTTCCAAGTACTGGGATACCATATTTTTTACCGGCATACGTATTACTTGTTCCAGCACATCCTCCAATGTAGGCATGCTTACTAGCTTCAATTGCAGAATCGATTCCTCTTGCTCTTCTAGCTCCAAACTCCATTACTGGAATTCCATCTGCTTCTTTTGTAATTCTCTTAGCTGCTGTTGTCACTAGCGTACCATGATTAAATGCGGTTAGTAAAGCGGTTTCTAGTAATTGCGCTGTTAAGGCATCTGCTTTTACAGTGATTGCAGGTTCGTTAGGGAAAATAGCAGTTCCATCTTCTACGGCATAGACATCTCCTTTAAATTTTAAGTTCTTTAAGTACTCTAAGAATTCTTCTTTAAAGGTTCCTAAACTTCTTAAGTATTCGATGTCTTCTTCACTAAAATGAAAGTTTTTAATATAATCAATAATTTCTTCTAGTCCTCCTGATACAGCATATCCTCCATCAAAAGGGTTTTTGCGGAAGAAGATATCAAAATATAATTGTTCGTTTGGGTCTCCTTCTTCAAAATACGTTTGAGCCATTGTTAACTCATAAAAATCTGTCATTAATGTTTTATTTTCTTTTTCCATATTCATAGTCTCCATTTCTTTTTTCCTTTTTATTCTTATCTTTTTTTGACATATTGAATTCCTTGTTGTGTTCCAAGTAATTTTGCAGCTTCTACATAATTTTGTCTTGCGTCTTCTGCAAATGTTGCGATAGCATCTTCATGAACTCTTATTTCTACGTCTCTATTCCACTGATCCATATAGTTTGCAAGTCCCATCGTTCCGTTTATGACACAGATGTCGCTGCAGCAACCTACAACATCGATTTCTTGGATTCCCGTTGCTTCTTTTATTAACTCTCTGAACTTTGGTGCTTCCATAAAGCTTGTTGAATTCTTTTCGATAGAAATCGTATCTTCCTTGTTCTCTAAGTCCTTTAATTCTGGAATTAATTCTTCTTCCGTAGATCCTTTGATACAGTGTTTTGCTCCTCCAAAGCGTTTGTGTTCGGTAGAATTTTCTTCATGGGTGTCTTTGATAAAGACAATTAAGTATCCTTTGTCTTTGGCTTCTTTTATCAGTTCTAATTGTCTTCCTACAACTTTACCAATTGCTTCATCATGTAAATCTCCTTTTGTTACAAATCCATTTACCATGTCTACTACAATAATCATTCCTTGATATACTTTTAAATTTTTGATATTGTTCATTGTTCTCTCTCCTCTCTTTTTAACAATATGTTAATATCTAATATTAAAAAATATATGAAGTAAGCAAACTTGTTTTTAACTTTTTGTTAATATCTTGGTTTTAAAAAATGCAAGTTTGTTCACCTGTTAATAACATTTTATTAATAACAAAGAAAAAAGTCAATACCTTTTTTAAAAAAATAAAAAAATTTACGAATTTCGCAAATTTTCTCTTTTCTTTCGCCATAGGCTTCTCATCTTTTTATTGGATTTAATATGGTTTCCTATGATGTCTGAGACATCTAAGATTGTTACAAAGGCACTTTCATCCATTTCTTCTACGATTCTTTTTAATTCAAAGATTTCTAGTCTTGTTAAAACACAATATAAGACTTCTTTTTCGCC
>CANRPY010000045.1 GCA_947632595.1 uncultured Bacilli bacterium
CTCAAGGAGCATATTATACTATAGACTGACATTTTCAAAAAATGATATAACATGACATTATCACAAAACGATTACAATTAGGCCTCTTTTTATTTGATATTTTTTCCTTTTTGTGGTATAATATGCACATTAGAAAAGGGGAAGGTTTATGAGTTATTATCCTAATTATGTTCATCAGGGGATTTATCAAATGGCAAATTCTCTTATACCAGGAAGAAAAGTAGAACGTTTTTCTTCGCTTGCTGAACAATTTCCAGTTGGATCTACTACGCCGCCTATTTGTCAAGTCTCTATTTCTTTTGATCAATTTGCAGCGGCAATGAAAAATCCTGCTTTTTTTAGAAAAGATCTTTTTTATCGTTTTACGATTTATGATGAGGGATATGTTACTAATTTTAATGAGGGGATGAATCGTTTTCAATTTTTAAAATTTTTAAATCAAGTTCCTCATGCTTCTTTTGAGTTTCGATTATCTGATTCTACTTTGCCTGCTTATCTTTCTTTTATGGAGTCTCTTTCTTGGAAAAGAGAAAAGTCTACTGAATTTTTTATGTCGATTGATCGAAATCGTACTTCTAGTAAGGAACATATTCCACTAGAGAAGGCAAAAGGAAAATTATTTCTTACGGATAGACAATTACTATGGTTTTCTCCAAGCACGCTTCAAAGACTTACTGGAAAAGTAGATTCTCAGGTTTTAATGGATACTGTTACTTTAAAAAAGTTTGTTCATCAATTTATGAATCAGTTAGATGCTCATTACTATACTTCTAGACTTAGTGATTATGAGAAAGCGTTTTTGGCATATCATTACTTATTCGACGGTAAATGTGTTTCTTATAATGTTGCTTTTTCTCCTTTGGGAATTTCTTTTGCCGATGATAGAACCTATCGAGATCAGATGGGAGTTCAGAGATTAAAACCTTCTCCTACGAAATGGGAGTCTAGAGCAGCAGGTACTTTGCAACATAAAAGTGGAGTTTGTACAGGACAAGCTAATTTGTTGAATGCTATGCTTTGTAGTCCTGAATTATCGATTCCTGCCGAGACGATTGCAGGAGTGATTCCCTCTGGCGAAACTCATAGTTGGAGTGAATTTACCATTGATGGGAAAAACTATCAATGTTGTACTACAATGAAGGGTATCTTTCGAAATTTGGATGAGGCAGCTTACCGACCTTTTGATGGACAGTATTTTTCTTCTTTGCATCCTCATAGTTCTCTTACTCCTCAAGAAGTAGAGAAGATTCGCGTTCATGTAAAAAGTCTTCAAAAATAAGAATTTTATTCTTATTTTTTTTCTTTTTCATATATTTTTATAGGTGAAGATATGAAACATTCTAAGATCTTATTTTTTAGTGTTTTAGCACTTGGTATTTTTGGACTTATGATGATTTATTCTGCTTCTAGTATTTGGGCTGATTTTAAATTTCAGGATTCTTTTCATTATGTAAAATATCAAGGAGTCTTTTTTCTTCTTGGTGTGATTCTTATGATTCTATTTTCTAAAATACCAGTTTCTTTTTATTTGAAACATGTCAATCTTATTTTGTTTCTTAGTATTCTTCTTTTAATTTTAGTTTTAATTCCAGGAATTGGTAGTGTACGAAATGGTAGTCGAAGTTGGTTTGGGATTGGTTCTTTAGGAATTCAACCTAGTGAGGCAGCTAAAATCAGTTTGCTTCTTTTTACTAGTAAGTACTTATCTTCTAATGGGGAATATCTTTCTCGTTTTTGGAAGGGACTTGTACCAATTTTAGCTATTACTCTTCTCATTTTTGGCCTTATTATGTTACAACCGGATTTAGGAACGGGTTTTATTTTACTTTGTAGTATTGTTTCTCTTTTATTTATTGCAGGAGCTTCTATGCGTTTTTTTATTGGAGGAGGGGTAGTAGGGGTTCTTGGCATTATTTTTCTTATTGTGATTGCTCCTTACCGAATGAAGAGAATTACTTCTTTTCTTGATCCTTGGAAGGATGAGTTGGGTACTGGTTTTCAAATTATACAAAGTCTTTATGCCATTGGACCTGGAGGACTTTTAGGAACGGGGTATTTACATTCTATTCAAAAGCAATTTTATTTGCCAGAACCACAAACTGATTTTATTTTTTCTATTATTACAGAGGAGTTTGGTGTTTTTGGTGCTATCGTGGTTGCATCTTTATTTGGACTTCTTTTCTATGCGGGAATTCAAATTAGTCTTCGGGCGAAGGATTCTTTTTCTAAGTATTTATCTTTTGGTATTTTGTTTCAACTTCTTTTTCAGACTCTTTTGAATCTAATGGTTGTTGTTGGGATGATTCCTGTTACAGGGGTAACTCTTCCTTTTCTTAGTTATGGTGGATCTTCTTTACTTGTCAGTATGGCAAGTATTGGTATTGTTTTAAATATTAGTAAAAATGAATGAGACATAGTTGACACGAAAACATATGTTTGATATATTTTGATTGTATATATCTTCAGGGGAGGTTTTACATGAACGATGTTATATTTTCAGAACCAAAAAAAATAGAAAATATGATTTATGAAGTAAGAGGAAAACAAGTGATGCTGGATTCGGATTTGGCAAAGCTTTATGGATGTGTGAATGGTACTAAATCTATTAATTTAGCCGTTCGTAGAAATATTGAAAGATTTCCAAATGATTTTTATTTTCAGTTAAC
This sequence comes from uncultured Bacilli bacterium, assembly GCA_947632595.1. GTDB lineage: Bacteria > Bacillota_I > Bacilli_A > RF39 > UBA660 > UBA3789. Next base: position 2,667 of record CANRPY010000045.1, read on the forward strand.
AACTGAAGAATATCATAATTTGAAGTTTCAGTTTGAAACTTCAAGTTTGAATGATCATGGTGGTGTTCGAAAAAATCCATATGTTTTTACTGAGCAAGGTGTTGCTATGCTTGCAAGCGTTTTAAGAACTCCGATTGCTTCAGGAGTAAGTATTGCTATTATGCGTGCTTTTGTAATCATGAGAAAGTATATTTCTGATGATTTAATTCAACAAAAGTATATTAACAATTTAGTCATAAAACATGATGAAGATATCAAATTGTTACAAGAATCTTTTCATAAATTAGAAGAAAAGAAGAAAAATAATGAAATTTATTTTAATGGACAAATATATGATGCCTATTCAAAAATAGTTGATATTTTAAAAGAAGCCACTAGCAATATCATTATTATTGATAACTATGCAGATAAAAATGTTTTAGATATGATAAGAGGTCTTAAAGTTGATGTAACTATCATATGTAAAAAGAATGGTTTATTAAAAGAAATCGATATCAATAAGTATCATAAACAATATAAAAATCTAAAAGTAGTATATAATGATGATTTTCATGATAGGTACATTGTATTAGATCAAAAAGAAATTTATCATTGTGGATCCTCTCTAAATTATGCAGGTAATAAAACTTTTTCTATTAATCAATTAGAAGATAAAATTGTAAAGAAAAATTTCATACAATATGTTCATACGATACTGGAATGATTCCTTTGTTTTTTACAATGTTACGGGAGAAATTTTTTCTTATCTTCATGGTAAAAATGAATGAATTTTATCTCATAAAAAAAAGAATGTTACATTCTTTTTATTTGCTTTTATTGTTTTTCTTATAGCATCTTGCGAATTCTTCTAATGTAAAGCATACCCAGAATATTCCAGACCATAGTATGGTATCTACTCTTGGTTCCATAAAGATATAGTCTACAAAAAACCATAGTGCAGCTACTATACACCATATTGCTGAATTATATTTTTCAATTTCTTTCATTTTATTCTCCTTTCTTCTTATTTTTTAAATTCCATTTTTATTTTAATGAGTACTCTTTTTTCTGTCAATTCTGTTTTCTTAGAACCTTTGTGTCTAGTCTTTTGTCAATCTGTTTATTTCTTATTTTTTTGACATTTTTGATATGTTATAATACAGGTATAAGATAGGAAGTGTCGAAATGAATTCAGATAATCATGTTAGTCCTGATCAGTTAAGAATTGATAGAAGAAGAGAAGAGATGAAATTACAAAGAGAACTTCGTAAGATTCAAAAGAGAAAGTTTTATAAGTTTCTTCTTTGTCTTGTACTTTTTGTTTTGGTTTTTTTCTTGTATGGAGGAGATTTTTCATTCTCTTTACCATTTTCTTTTCCTACTAAAGGAAAAGGTGGAAAAGGGGCAGAAGTGGTATCTAGTCAGATAGAGGGAAAAGTGATTGCTTATGTACCAATGGATGATCGACCAATTCATAAAGATATGATTAATGATTATGCGAATGCGCTTCAACTAAAAGTAGAGATGCCGGATACCAAATTTATTAAAACACACCTTGGAACTGGTGGAAACTCTTATACGGGATATCAAACTTCCTATGGGAATCCTTTACAAATAAGTTCTTGGCTTTTAGAGATGGAAGAAGATGGCTGTGATTATTATGTTATCTCTTTAGATCAGTTATTCTCTGGAGGACTTGTTGGATCTAGTTATTTAAGTGATAAAGATTTAAATGTTTATGGAAAGACAATTTATAATGCGAAAAATGCATTTGAAAAAATTATTAAAAATCAAGAAAATCATGTATATTTAATCGACTCTATTATGGGAGATCATGTGGAAGCAGGATTTATGGATATTACGGAACAAGATGCTAGTTTATTGACGCAATATAGTGCTGTTGCACGTCCTACTTTGAGTGGTAGCAAATTAACCGTTTCTAAAATTTATGATGCTTATTCTTCTGATTCCAATGGAAATTCTATTTCTACGGAGTTAGATTCTACAAAATTAAAAAAATATTTAGATGCTAGAAAAAGAAAATTAAAAAATACACAGTATGTGGTAGAGAAAGTTGCTAAGAGTAAGAATCTTTCTAATATTCATTTGTATTATGGAATTGAAAATGCATCTTCTACTCCTGGTATTCAAGATAATGATATTTCTTTTGTAAGAGGACTTATCAAAGAAAATAAATTAGATGTTATTTTTAGAGAACAAGTATCTTCTTTGAGTGAAGTGGCTTTTCTTGATATGCTTTTAGATTCTATTCCTAGACAAATGCATGTTAAAACTACTTATTTTGGAGATAAAGATCAAAAACTTCCTTCTAGTTCTCTTACTTATGAACAGGCTCTTGATGATCTATATTCTGATTTAGATTTATTAAATGATGGAAAAAATATTGATTTTGAGGTACTTGTTTATCCAAGAGAAGAGGATCCTGAAAGAAGAGAGGGAGCTTCTCAAGATCTGATTTCTCATTATTTAAAAAATATTCAAAAGAAGATTCCTACTATTATTATCAATCATGCAGATTATACGAGTGATACTGTTTTGATTGATTATCTTCGTGATTATTCTCAATATCAGGTCCCTATGGGATATTTGATTGGTTATAGTAATCATGATTCTTTCTATCAAAATGCTCGTCTTTCTTTAACAGAAGGAGTTCTTCGTACTTTTTACTTTATTAGTATGGAGAATCAATCGGATTGTGATCGTGACTTTATGAAGTTAATGATGAAGACTTATGTAGAGAATATGGCTTATTTACCAATTCAGAAAACGGTTCCTCTTAATCAAATGGAGGGTAGTTTATCTACTGGGGTGCAAATGATTCAAAATAATATGCTTTCTTCTAATTTTATTACGAGTAGGGATGATTATCAGGAAAAGAGTATGAAGACTATGTCTATTTATAATTATAGTTTTCCATGGAATCGTTCTAATGAAATACGGTTTGATGTTTCTGTTACTCTAGATGATGCGAAGGAAATAGAACTTCCAAAAGAGACCAAGTAGGTCTCTTTTTATTGATTTTTTTCGTTATTTATGGTATAATATAGCCAATCATATGGGAGTATGATTGGGGGTTTTGGTTATGTTTGAGAGAATGTTATGTGTAGGAGTCTGTTTCTTAGCTATTTTTGGTGTGTTTACTTCTAGTAAAAAGATGGATGTTTATACAGATTCTATGGCTTATCAAGCTAAGTCTAATTATTTTGATGTTTCTATTCAAAATGTTTCTAATGAAAACAATAGAGTTTCTACTGATCAGATTGAAATCAGTTCTATGGATTCATTTACGTTTTCTGTATGTAATAATAGTTCTTCTTATGATGTTGAAGTAGAGATTATCTTATCTCGTGATGATGGAGAGGCTGTTATTGCACACATTGATGTTTTAAAAAGTGGAGAATGTTATCCTATTCGTTATACTCCTTCGAATGAGGAACATTCTACTATTCTTTTACGATCTACTGTAATACAAAAAGAATATCTTGCTTAAGATATTC
>CANRPY010000046.1 GCA_947632595.1 uncultured Bacilli bacterium
AAAGATATTGTCAAAATATCTTTTTTCTTTTTGTTTTTATGACAAATCTATTATTTTTTGTTACAATTATAATTAGGTGATAATATGAATACTCGTAAGTTATCTTATGTATTTTTTTCATTAGGTTTGGTTCTACTTTTATCTGGAGGATTTTCATCTTTCTTTATGGGACTTAAAAATGATCATCAAGAAGTTTTACGTAGAATGGATAGTGTTTCTTTAACTTTTGAAGGGTTTAGTACAAATGTTACTGCTTTTGAAGAGGCTAGAGATGAATTATATAATGACGTTTTGGGAAATGTCTATTATGAGACGATGTTTTCTACTGACCAAGAAGTAAAACAAAAAATAGCAGATTACGAAAAGCTTGTTACCGAAATTGATCAACAAGTAAAAGATTTAGATTCTTTATGTGGAAAAGTATATTATCCTGATGCAGGTGCTAATCAACAATGTGAAAATTATAAGAGTATTTATGAGCAAGTTATTAACTATTTTATTTCTGATCTTCATACGTATAATGATAATGTTCAAAAATATAATGAGTATCAAAAAGCCATTCATGGAAATCAGTTAGTAGATGAATATAAAATTAAATGGAAATATATTGACTACAATCAAGATGGAATATTTGATGGTAAGGAGTAGGCTATGTTCAAGAAGAAAAAGAGTACATATCAATGGCCACTAAAACGAAAACTTATTGCTTGGGCATGTGCTTTGTATATTGTAGGTTTCTCTTCTTTTTTATTTCTTTTTTATGGACCTTTTACGAGTTTTAAAGAGTTTTGGATTACGAGTGCTATGACTACTATGTCTCATCAGTATTTAGCTACTTGGATTTATAGTGAAGAATATATTCAAAAAGTTTTAGCAAGAAATACGATTCAAGAAGTAGATGAGGTTACAGATCCAAGTCAAATAAAATTTCGAAAATATACTACGACGATTTATCGTAATCCTTATGAGAAGGAAATTCTTATGCATGAGAAGGATGCTTTATATAAAGTCATTCCTATTAGTGGTTCTGGTTATCAAGGTTTTTTAGTTGCTATCTATGATCCTTCTAGGATTCATATTGCGACAACTGCTTATTTAGGGGAAAGAGGAGAATCGATTTTAACAGTGAGTCAAAGAGAAAATGCTATTATTGCGATGAATGCTGGAGGATTTTATGATCCTGATTGGAATAGTAATGGAGCTCTTCCTCATGGTGTTGTTATTTCTAGAGGGAAGGTTGTTAGTGAATTTCGAGATGCTGGATATGGTGGAGGATTTATTGGATTTACAAATGAAGATAAATTCGTTTTAGGAAATATGTCTCGAGATGAGGCTCTTGCGATGGGAATGCGAGATGCGATAGAGTTTGGACCTTATTTAATTGTTAATGGCAAGAGAAGTTTTATCCGTGGAAATGGTGGATGGGGAATAGCTCCAAGGACTGCTATTGGTCAAAGACAAGATGGCATTGTTTTATTTTTAGTTATTAATGGTCGTACTGCTGCTAGTTTAGGTGCTGATATGATTGACTTATGTGATATTATGGAAAACTATGGTGCTTATAATGCCGCTAATCTAGATGGGGGAAGTTCTTCTGAACTTGTTATTGAACAAAAGATTGTGAATACTCCTGTTGCGGGTGGAGATAATGGATTAAGAGATATGTCTACTTTTTGGGTTGTTGTATAATTTTTTTAGAAAGGGGGAACTTTTATGTTTTTGGCACTTGGGTCTAGTTGTTCAGATCCTGCTTTAGCATCTGTTCTTTCTATTGTAAAAAATCTTTTAAATTTACTTCAGATTGTTGGACCTATTTTATCTCTTATTATGCTTTCTTATCATCTTATTTCTTTATTACAAAAACCAGATGATAAAAAAAGAATGAGTAAGATTCGAAATAGTGCAATTGCACTTGTTGTATTATTTCTTGTTCCTGTTATTGTGAATGCTGCTTTTGGTTTGTTAGATGATTCTACTGTTCTTAGTAGTTGTTGGAATAATGCAAATTTTGATCCTAATCAAGGTGGTACTTATGTACCAGTAGGAGATGGTAATCCTTCTTCTGTTTATACGGATCCTAGTGAATATGAAAATGGTAAGAAAAAAACAACGAATTCCTCTAATGGTTCTTCTAATTCTTCTAGTTCTTCCAATTCCTCGAATTCATCAAATTCTTCTAATTCTTCAAACTCCTCTAGTTCTTCTAACTCTTCTAGTGGAGGAGGGACTGGTGATCGAGCAGGAAGTGGAAATACTGCTTCTTCGAAAACATTATTTATAGGAGATAGTCGAACGGTTCAAATGTATGCTTATCTCAATAATAATTGGTCAGGAGCTAATTTTTCTAGTGGTGGAGTTCATGTTGTTCAAAATGATATTTATGTTGCGGAAGGTTCTATGGGATTAAGTTGGATGAAGAGTACGGGAATTCCTGCTGCAAAATCTTATTTCTCTTCGGGGACAGCTATTGTAATTTTAATGGGAGTGAATGATTTAAGTAACGCAAATAACTATGTGAATTATGTCAATTCTAATGTTTCTTCTTGGAAGGCAAATGGTAGTTCTTTATACTTCGTTTCTGTTAATCCATGTGATGGAAATTATAGTCATTTAAATTCTAAAATTACTTCTTTTAATTCTCAAGTAAAAAGTGGCTTATCTAAGGAAGTAGGGTGGATTGATACTCATAGTCAATTAATGCGTGTTGGATTTTCTACAACAGATGGTTTACACTATGATAAAACGACTTATCAAACCATTTATAATTATATAAAAAGTAAAGTGTAAGGGTTGTACTTACTCTTTTCTTTTGATATAATTTTTAAAGATGGAGTGTTAATTATGGCAAAGAAAAATGAAGCAAAAGAAGAAAAGAAAATTGAAAAAGAGATGAAAAAAACTTCTAAAAAAGATTCTAGTTCCAAGCCAGAAAAGGTGAAGAAAACTAAGCCTAAGAAAAAGAAGGAAAAAGCACGTCATTACTTTGGGCCTATTGAATTTTCTTTTAACTTTATTAGTTTAGTTCTTGTTATTTGTGTTGGACTATACTTTGGTGGAAGAAGTTTTTATTACTATAGTTTACAAAATCAAAAGAGTCGTGAGACTGCTAGAACATTAAATGGACTTGTTTTATCTAATAATCAATTGGTAAAAGATACTACAGAAGGACTTCATCAAGATAAGACTGGTTATTATTTTAGAGGAAATGTTCAAAATAATTATGTTTGGTTTGCTAATCGTATGTTTCGTGTTATGAGAGTTAATGAAGATGATTCTGTTAAACTTGTTACCGACGATTTGGTTGCTTCTTTTATGTGGGGAGAAAGCCCTTCTTATGCGAATTCTAATCTAAGAATATGGCTTACTGATGACCCTAAAGTAGATGTATCCGGTGTTTATTATCGAACTATTCCAGCACCTGGAAGATTCTTAAAAAAGACAAAATATACGGTTGATAAAATGTTAGAATCTAAAGTGGAAAAAGGAGATATTGAATTAGAAGACTCTATTGTTTCTATTTCCTTAAGTGATTATGTAGATGCTGGTGGAAAAAGTAGTTATTTGAATAATGGAAAACTTTACTTTTTAGTTGGATATAATCAACAAGATGAAAATTTATATGTAGAAGAAGATGGAAGTATTTCTAGTTGTGATCCTATGGATGGTTTTGGCGTTCGTGGAGTCTTTACTATGAATGCGAATATTCCTGTCTTACAAGGAGATGGAACGAAAAACAATCCTTATGTCATTGATCAGGGTAGTGATACAAATTATGTAGATAGTTATGTAAAACTTGGGGATGATATTTGGAAAGTATTTGAAGAAAAAGATGGTGTTCTTAAAATGTATTTAAATGGATACATTACTGTCAATGGACAAGAACTTGTTCGTAATTATAGTTCCTATAGTAGTAAATTTGATTACTTTGCAGGAGATAATATTGGTTACTATTTATATCATGATTATATTAATAGTTTAAGTTATCAAAAATATATTGTTAGAAATCAATATCCTTATGGTGCTTTTAATGCGGAAGTTGGTTATTATTATCCTAATGTTTATAAAGAAGTCTATGAAGAGCGAATTGGATTATTAAATATATTTGATTATGTTTCTAATAATGAATTAAATGACTTTTTCCGAGATAATACAGGAGCAGATATGAGTACAAGACAATATTCTGTTTTATCAAATGGATTATTAGAAGAAGCAGAAGTTACGGATTTAAAACATATTGTTCCTGTTATTTCTATTCAGTCAAGCTCTATTAAAGGTGGAAATGGTCGCATTGATAATTGTTACGTTGTGGAGTGATGAGAAATGAAAAAAAAGGAAGAAAAGATAGAAGAGAAAAAAGTACAAAAAGAGAAGAAAGAGAAGAAGGAAAAACCTAAAAAAGAAAAAAAAGTAAAAGAAAAAGAGCAAACTACGAAAAAAGAAGTTAAAGAAGAGAATGCTGTAGAAGAAAAAGAGAATTCTAAAAAAGCAAAAGCTAAAAAGAAAGTACATTTAAAAATTAGTTTCTTTACTATTCTTGTTTTTCTTATGGATCTTGGTGTTATTGCTGGACTTGTTATGATTCGAACAGAAGAATTTAAGACTTTTTGGATTCCTTCTGCTATGACTACAATGACTCATAAATATCTTGCTTATATGTTATATGATGAAAAAACTGTGAATCGTGTTATGAGTGAAAATTATATTGAACAAAGTACAGAAGAAGTTAATCTAGATGATATTGTTGTTAATGAAGGTAATTTATTTACTAAAAGATATACAAATAAGTATGATAAAGAGATTTTTACAAAGACACCTGGAAATGATGTTTATAAATTAATTCGTATTAATGAGAGTAAATTTAAAGGATGGTTAACTGTTATTTGGGATCCTAGTGATGTAGAACTTGCTGTTAGTAGTAAACTTGGTAGATCTGGACAATCTGTTAATACTTTAACTCGTGAAAATGGAGGACTTGTTGGTATTAATGGTGGTGGTTTTGAAGATCTTGATGGTTGGGGAAATGGTTCTATTCCTTACGGATCTATTATCAAAAATGGAGAACTTATTTGGAAACATACTGGTGGATGGGGAAGTTTGATTGGTTTTAATAAAGATCATAAAATGTATTTAACTTATCGAAGTCCTGAAGATGCCATTGCGGATGGAATGGTTGATGCTGTTGACTTTGGTCCATTCTTAATTGTCAATGGTAATGTTTCTAAGATTCATGGTGATGGAGGATGGGGAACTGCTCCTAGAAGTATTATTGCTCAAAGAAAAGATGGAGTTGTTTTATTCCTTATCATTGATGGTAGAATGCCAGGATATAGTATTGGTGCTACTATGAATGATGTTATTGAAATCTTACTTCGATATAAGGCTTATAATGCTGCGAACTTAGATGGTGGAGCATCTACTACGATGAGTATTAATGGAAGTTTGTGGAATAATCCTTATGTTGGAGGAGAATATGGAGGAAGAACCGTATCTAATGCATGGATTGTTACGAATAAACAAAATAAGGCGTATACTGTTCCTAATAAAAACGATTATTAAAAGTAGATTTATT
>CANRPY010000047.1 GCA_947632595.1 uncultured Bacilli bacterium
GAAGAAGAACGAGTCTTAAATTCCACTTTATTATCAGTAACTCCTCTACCTACAACAATTCTTTTTGGAATCCCAATTAAATCAGAATCTTTAAATTTAGCCCCAGCCCGAACATCTCGGTCATCTAATAAAACATCATATCCTTTTTGAAGAAGAATTTGATAAATTTCTTCTCCAACTTGCATCTGCCTCTCATCACTAGAGTCCACTACAAGGACTTCAATATCATAAGGGGCAATAATCTCTGGAAATAAAATACCATTCTCATCGTGATTTTGCTCAACAATAGCCGCCAAAATACGTGCAGGACCTATTCCGTAACTACCCATATATACTGGTTGCAATTGATTAGAAGAATCTAGATAAGAAAGACCCATAGAAACAGAGTATTTCGTGCCAAGTTTAAACGTATTTCCCACTTCAATTCCATGACGAAATTCCAAAGGACTTCCACAAACAGGGCAAGGATCCCCTTCACAAACATTGCGAATATCACATGCTTTCCAATAAGTAAAATCATCTAAAGAAACATGTTGATAGTGATAATCCGTACGATTAGCCCCAACTAAAAAGTCATCCATCCCTAAAACTTCATAATCAATAATAACAGGAATTGATAAATCAATAGGGCCAGCAAACCCAACAGCAGCTCCTGTAATCTCTTCATCTTCCAAAAATGATGCCAATATAACATTTTTTGAATCAAATAATTGTGATATTTTAGATTCGTTTACTTCACGATCTCCACGAACCATAAAAGCATAAAATTGATCATCTATTTTATAAATAAGAGTTTTACACATATCCTGTGGAGAAATAGAGTAATTATTTTCTAAATCAGCAATGGTTCCACAGTTTGGAGTATGGAAAAGCTCTTTTTTCTTTTTAGAAGGAGAAGAAACCTTCTTAGGCTTTCCACATTCACATACCTCAATATTAGTTGCGAAATCACAGTGTTTGCAAGAAACAACAATATCTTCTCCAATATCCGTAATTGCTTGAAATTCTTCAGAGAGAAGTCCACCCATAGCTCCTGTTGCAGCTCTAACAACTTTATACTCTAATCCCAATCGGTCAAATATTCTTTGATAAGCATCAAACATCAATTGGTAAGACTGATCTAATCCTTCTAAATCTTTATCAAATGTATAGGCATCTTTCATAACAAATTCACGAGTACGAATTAGTCCATACCGACTACGTGCCTCATCTCGGTACTTGTTTGCCATTTGATATAAACTAATAGGCATGTCCTTATAGGAGTGAATGACATCTCTACATACCTCAACAAATAACTCCTCATGAGTAGGTCCTAAAACATAGTCTCTTCCGGCACGATCCTTTAAAGAAAACATATCATCCCCAAAAACCTCTCTTCTACCACTATTTACGTAGTAATCTTCCGGTAACAAACTAGGCATAACAAGTTCTAAAGAACCAATACGATCCATTTCTTCTCGAATAACATTCTCAATCTTATGCATTACTTTTAAACCCATCGGTAAAAAAGCATAGATTCCACTTCCAATTTTTTTAATCATTCCACTACGGACGAGTAAATTTCCGCTAATAGAATCTTCATCTCTATCATTTTCTTTCTTCGTGAAAAAATAATTTTGACTAAGTCTCATAGACATCCCTCCAAAAAAAAGGATGATACCAAAGGAGTGCAGTAAGCACGGTACCATCCTTATATACTTAATTGAATAACGGTAAATACCGGGAGTAAAACTCCACCAAAAGGGCTAGGAATTCTATTAGATTATTCTTAAGTTCACACTATCCTTAATTCACTGAAATAAGAGCTAATAAAATATTGGTCCCTCCAAGGTTTTAATGGCTATAGTATACCAAAGAAAAGAAAGAAAAGCAATTACTTGCTTAATTCTTCTTCAATTCTCATTAATTGATTATACTTACAAATACGATCAGTACGAGACATAGAACCAGTCTTAATTTGGCCTAAATCTAAACCAACAGCTAAATCAGCAATAGTAGTATCCTCAGTTTCTCCAGAACGATGAGAAATAATCGTAGCATAACCATTCTTACGAGCAAGCTCAATCGTCTCAATAGTTTCAGTAATAGTACCAATTTGATTTACTTTTAATAAGATAGCATTTCCAGCATGTTTGTCAATTCCCATTTGAAGACACTTCTTATTTGTAACGAATAAATCATCCCCTACTAATTGAATACGATCTCCTAATTTTGCAGTAATTTTTGCAAAACCATCCCAGTCATTCTCATCAACAGGATCTTCAATAGAAATAATTGGATACTTAGAAACTAACTCTTCATAAAATTCAATTAACTCATCTGTCGTTAAACTTCTACCTTCTCCAACTAGATTATATTTTCCATCTTGATAAAATTCAGAAGCAGCAACATCAATTCCTAAACAAACATCTTTTCCAGGAACATATCCAGCTTTTTGAATAGCTTCCATAATAAGTTCAAAACCTTCTGTATTAGATTGTAAATCTGGAGCAAATCCTCCTTCATCTCCAACACCAGTAGCTAAACCTTTTTCATTTAAGACTTTCTTTAAATGATGGAATACTTCTGCACCAACACGAACTCTTTCATGAATCGTATCTCTTTGTGGAATAATCATAAATTCTTGGAAATCTAATTTATTATCTGCATGAGCTCCCCCATTAATAATATTCATCATAGGTTTAGGAAGAGTAGTACCTTCTCCAACATAACGATATAATGGTTTACCAGCTTCTAATGCACTAGCTTTTAAAGCAGCCATACTAATTCCTAAGATGGCATTTGCTCCAAACTTAGACTTTGTTTCAGTTCCGTCAGCCTCGATCATAGCATAATCTAGTGCTTTTTGATCAGCAGCATCCATTCCAATAACCAAATCTCTTAAAGGTCCATTAACATTTTGAACAGCTTTTAAAGTCCCTTTTCCAAGATATCTTGACTGATCTCCATCTCTTAATTCTAGTGCTTCTCTCTCTCCAGTAGATGCTCCACTAGGAACAGCAGCTCTTCCTACAATTCCATTTTCCAAAATAACATCTACTTCTACTGTAGGATTTCCTCTTGAATCAAGAATTTCACGTCCAATAACATTTTTAATTTTCATATTTACTCTCCTCTATTATTTATTTAAATTCAGCACCTCGTACTTCAATGAATTTCTAAAAGCCGATGCTGGACTCAATAATATTATATCATCGACCTCCAATTCTTGAATACATTTTTTAAATCGAACTTAAAAAAAGATTCAATTCTATAAACTGTAAAATAAAGTCATTTATAGACTGTATATTGAAAGAAAAGAAAAACTTATGATATAATGAACTAGAATAAGGAAGTGGCATGAATGAAAATCGTAAAATTAAATCCTGCACAATTTGACCGATTTGCCTCAAATCATCGTTATCGTAACTACCAACAAACATCTATGTATGGGGAAGTTATGGCCAAATTCGGATATCGTAGCCAATTTCTAGGAATTGTAAATGAATATAACAAACTAATAGGAGCCACTCTTATTATTTATAAAGAAGTATGGAGAAAAAACAAAATCGCTTATGCACCAAGAGGAATTCTATATAACTATGAAGATTTAGATGCCCTACAAGATCTTGTTGGACTACTAAGAAAAACACTTGGAAAACAAGACTTTATGTTACTTAGAATTGACCCATTCATTCCACTAACCATAAGAGATTATGAAGGTAATGTTTTAAACATAAATGAAAAAGGAAACGAAATTATTAATAATCTAGAAGCGGTAGGATTTGAATACCTAGGAAAAAACCTATACTTTGAATCAGAAAAACCACGTTGGGAAGCATTAATACTACTTCAAAGAGATATTCGCGAAATCTTCGCACGAATTGATAAAAGAACAAGAAATAAAATACGTAGAGCAAAAAGCAATGGTTTAGTAGTAGAAAAGGACGAAACCAAAAATGTAAATAAACTATTCCAATACGTAGGAAAAAAAGATAGAAAGCCCCTTGCCTTTTACCGACAAATGGTAGATTGTTATGGAGAAGATATTGATATTTATTATGCAAAGATCAAAACAGAAAATTATGTAATTAATAGTAGAAGAAATTATGAAAAAGAACAAGAATATAATGACAGTCTAGCAGAAAAGATTCAAGACTTGAGTATAGACCCAAAAGAAAGAGATAACTACTTAAATAAGAAAATGGAATCCGATAAATTAATCACAGCATATAAAAATAGTCTTCTAAAAGCAACAGAACTATTAAAAGAAAGACCAGATGGAATCATAGTAGCAGGAGCCATGGTAATTAAGTATGATAATGCAGCCTATATCTACACAGAAGGAGTAGACAGTGCATATAGTAATATTAATGCAGGAGCACTAATCAAATGGCAATTAATAGAAGATTATAATGCCTTAGGATTTAAATATATCAATTTAAATGCCATAGTAGGCGACTTTGAAAACAAGAATCCAAAAAAGAATCCATATCTGGGATTAAATGAATCCAAATTAAGCTTTAATGCAACAGTAACAGAATACATTGGAGAATTCGATATCGTATTAAATAGTTTTGCCTATAATGTATATAAGAAAATGAATAAAGAGTAGCAATACTCTTTTTTTTATGACAAAAAAAGAATCGATTTCTCGATTCTTCTTGATATATTATTCAACGATTTCTGTAACAGAACCAGCACCAACAGTTCTTCCACCTTCACGGATAGAGAATTGTGTTCCTTGTTCTAGAGCGATTGAATGAATAAGTTCTACAGACATATCAATGTTATCACCTGGCATAACCATTTCAGTTCCTTCTGGTAGAGTAATAACTCCAGTTACATCAGTAGTTCTGAAATAGAATTGAGGACGATAGTTGTTGAAGAATGGAGTATGACGTCCACCTTCTTCTTTACTTAAGATATAAACTGTAGCTTTGAATTTATGATGTGGAGTAACTGTTCCCGGTTTAGCAAGAACTTGTCCTCTTTCAACTTCTTCACGAGCAATACCACGTAATAATACTCCAGCATTGTCTCCAGCTTCAGCAAAATCTAATTGTTTACGGAACATTTCAATTCCAGTAACAACTGTCTTCTTAGTTTCTTTAATACCAACGATTTCAACTTCATCGTTAAGTTTTAACATACCACGTTCAACACGACCAGTAACAACAGTACCACGTCCAGTGATTGTGAATACATCCTCGATACTCATTAAGAAAGGTTTGTCATTGTCTCTTTCAGGAGTAGGAATCCAAGTATCAACAGCCTCCATTAATTCATCAATCTTTGGAGTCCATTCAGGATCTCCTTCAAGAGCTTTTAATGCAGAACCACGGATAATTGGAGTATTATCTCCATCAAATCCATATTCGTTTAATAAGTCACGAATTTCCATTTCTACTAAATCAAGTAGTTCTGGATCATCAACCATATCACACTTATTCATGAATACAACCATTCTAGGTACTCCAACTTGACGAGCAAGTAAGATATGTTCACGAGTTTGTGCCAT
>CANRPY010000048.1 GCA_947632595.1 uncultured Bacilli bacterium
TATCCGTATCTGCTATGCCAGAAGGATTACCTCTTGCCTTAACAATGGCTTTAACCATTGCATCCAATAAAATGGCAAAACATAAAGTCGTTGCAAAAAAATTATATTCTGTAGAGTCTCTTGGTAGTTGTACAGTCATTGCAAGTGATAAAACAGGAACCTTAACCGTAAATGAACAAACAGCAAAAAAAATTGTCTTACCAAATAACAATGAATATTTAATAACAGGAGCAGGGTATAAAGTAAATGGTTCCGTAACAGGAGAAAAATTATCATATGCGGAAGAAATCGCAACCCTAGGTGTCATCAACAATGAAGCAAAGTTTAGTGAAAAAGAACATATTGGTGACTCCATTGATATTGCCTTCCTAGTCTTAGGAGAAAAGATGAAAGTAAAAACAGATAAAATAGAGATCTTAGAAACGATTCCCTATGAATCTGCAAATAAATATTCTGCTGTCTTCTACAAGAAAAATAATGAGACTTATTGTACGATAAAAGGATCCTTAGAAGTAGTAACATCTTTTTGTAAATCTATCAATTTAATGAAAGAATTTAATCCAAAACGTCTAGAAGAACAAAATGAAGCTCTTGCCAAAGACGGATATCGTGTCATTGCGATAGCCAATGGTAAAATAGATGCAAAAAATGAATACTCAGAAAAAGATATTAAAAATCTAACCTTTATGGGAATGGTAGGATTTATTGACCCAATCCGGAAAGAAGTAGTAGGGGCAATTGCAAAATGTCGTACAGCAGGAATCAAAGTATTAATGATTACAGGAGACCATCCTTTAACCGCCTTTAAAATATCAAAAGAATTAAAATTAACCGATAACTTTGAAGAAGTAACCAATGGAGATGAAGTAGAAAAATATCTTGCGGAAGGACTAGAAGAATTTGATAAATTTGTACAATCGAAAAAAGTCTTTACAAGAGTCACTCCAATTCAAAAATTAAAAATCGTAGAATCTTTGAAACGACAAGGAGAATTCGTTGCCGTAACAGGAGATGGAGTAAATGATGCACCAGCTCTTCGAACAGCAAACATAGGAATTGCTATGGGTAGTGGAACTGATATTGCAAGAGAAACTGCTAAAATGATTGTAATGGATGATAACTTTAACTCCATTGTAAATGGAGTATTAGAAGGAAGAGTAGCATACTCCAATATTCGTAAAATTACGTATTATCTAGTCTCATGTGGACTAGCAGAAGTCTTATTCTTCTGTCTATCCATCGTCTTAAATATGCCAATGCCTTTAGTAGCAATCCAACTATTATGGTTAAATGTCGTAACAGATGGAATTCAAGACTTTGCCTTATCTTTTGAAAAACCAGAAAAAGATATTATGAAAGAAAAACCAAGAAGTCCAAAAGATAGTTTATTCGATAAAGAATTAAAAGAAGAAATCATTATCTCAGGAGTCGCAATAGGACTAATTGTATTTGGTTTATGGTATTACTTATTAAACGTTGTAAAAATGGGAACAGCTTTAGCAAGAGTATATGTAATGGCTTTAATGATTTTAATTCAAAACTTTCATGCCTTTAACTGTCGAAGTGAAAGAAAAAGTGCATTTTCTGTTCCATTAAAAAGTAATCTAATTTTCTTATTTGGAGTACTAGGTTCCATTCTTTTAGGAATTGCAGTTATGGAAATTGATTCTCTATCACTATTCCTAAAGACAACATCTCTTCCATATTCTCATCTACTAGGAATTGCATGTCTTGCTGCAGTTGTCCTAGTAATTATGGAATGCTATAAAAAAATTAGATACCGAGACGAAGAAAAATAATGGTATAATAAGACCAAAAAGGAGGATCTTTCATGGAAGAAGTAAAAAACATCAAAGAAATCAATCAAGAAAAAATTATTGATCAAATAAGATGTTTAGGAATTGATATGATTCATGCTGCAAATAGTGGACATCCTGGAATTGTTTTAGGAGCAGCTCCAGCACTATACGCATTATATGCTCATCACCTAAACTTTGATGTCAAGAATCCATCTTACTATAATAGAGACCGATTTGTAATGTCTGCAGGACATGGATCTGCCTTATTGTATGCAACTCTTTATATGGCAGGCTTTGATCTATCACTAGATGATTTAAAAGCCTTTCGTCAAATCGATTCTAAGACTCCAGGACATCCAGAATATGGAGTAACGCCAGGAGTAGATTGTACAACAGGACCACTAGGTCAAGGGTTCGCAACCGCAGTAGGAATGGCCATAGCAGAAGCACAATTAAGAGAAAAATATAAAATCATTGATCATTACACGTATGTATTATGTGGAGATGGTGACTTAATGGAAGGCATCTCTTATGAAGCAGCCTCTCTTGCAGGAAGTCTAGGATTAAATCGATTAATCGTTTTATACGACTCTAATAATGTATGCCTAGATGGTTCTACCAAAACAACCTTCCGTGAAAATGTCGCAATGCGTTTTATCTCTCAAGGATGGAATGTCATCTCGGTAGAAGATGGAAACTCCTTTGAAGTAATCTCCAAAGCAATTACCCAAGCAAAACTATCAGAAGAGAAACCAACCTTAATTGAAATGAAAACAACCATTGGTAAATATTCAGAATTAGAAGGAACATCCAAAGTCCATGGTTCTCCTCTAACAGAAGAGGATATTTCTCAAATCAAAGAAAAAATGGGTATGAGAGATATCTATTTCCAAGTATCTCAACAAACCTATGAAGAATTCCGTTATATTATTTCAAGAAGATGTGAAAATCTAAATGAAAAATTTATGGAAAAACTAGAAAAATTACCAGTAACCGAAAAAGAAGAATTAGAGTTCTTCATGAATCAGAATAAAAAAATAGATTTTAAAAATTATATATATGATGCACCAGAAGACAAGAAAGAAGCTCCAAGAGAAACATCAGGAAAAGTTCTAAATGGTATGGTACCAAAAGTACCTTATTTAATAGGAGGAGCTGCCGATACCTTTGGACCAAATAAAACATATATCAAAGAAGCAGGCGACTTTACTTCCGAAAATCGTTTAGGAAAAAACATTTATTATGGAGTAAGAGAACATGCGATGGGAGCCATTACCAATGGACTAAGTTTATTAGGATATCGTCCATATTGTTCTACCTTCCTATCCTTTAGTGACTATATGCGTCCAGCTCTTAGAATGGCATCTCTTATGAATCTACCAAACATCTATGTCTTTACCCATGATTCGATTAGTGTAGGAGAAGATGGTCCAACGCATCAACCAATGGAACAATTACTAGGACTAAGAAGCTTACCAAACTTTGATATCTTCCGTCCAGCAGATGCAAATGAAGTAATAGGTTCCTACAAAACAATCTTCCAATCTTCCAATCCTTCTGTGATTGCCTTATCAAGAAACAAATGCTCAATTCTAGAAAACACAAGGGCAAGTGAAGTAGAAAAAGGAGGCTATATTGTAGTAGATACTCCAAATAAACCAGATGCCATTGTAATTACAAGTGGAGAAGAACTACACTTAGTCATGGAAGCTGTGAAAAACTTGCGTACAAAAGGCGTAAGTATTCGCGTGGTATCAATGCCAAACCTAGGTAGATTTATGAAACAAGATGAAGAATATAAACAACAAATCTTACCAGTAGAAGTAAGAAAAATCGTAGTAGAAGCATCTAGTTCTTTATCATGGAATCAATTAATTTATAACGATAAATACTTAATCACATTAGATTCTTTTGGAGCATCTGGTAAATACCAAGATGTCTACCAAAAATTTGGTTTTGATCCAAAGAGTCTAGAAGAAAAAATAGACAACTTATTAAAATAATACAAAAATAGACTTTCCATTTTGTTACACTAACTTCGGTGATAAAATGAAAGTCTATTATATTTTTAAAATCAAAAAAGAATTTGTAAATCTTTATAAAGATACCCCAAGTGTTCTCTATCAAATCCTAAAAAATATTTATTACATGGATAAAGAATCGGTAGAATATGGATACCATTTATTTAATCAAATGATTCAAACAATCGATAAAATCTCCTTGGATAGAGACCTCTATATTAAAATGCATCAAGACATTCCCTATACAAAAATTAAAGATGTACATAGAATCGAAAATCATTATAAAGAAGAAAAAAGTTATTTAAGAATCAATAACTTTTATATGAAATTAGAACTCAATCAAGAATATTCTACTTTTTATGAATATTTAGAAGAAAAAGAAAAAAATTTATTTGTATGTAACTTTAAATTTACAGATTTCTTTTTTTTAGAGGATTATCTAGAAAATAACTTGTGAAAAAGACAAATTTCCGTTAAAATAGAGACATGAGGAGATGTTAATATGTTACATGATTTATTATTACTAGTTGTTGGTCTTCTTCTAGGAGCCTTAATTGGTTTCTTTGTATCAAGATACTTTATGAAGAGTTATTTAAAGAAAAACCCTCCAATTAATGAAGAGATGATTAAAGCTTTAATGATGCAAATGGGTAGAAAACCAAATCAAAAACAAATCAATCAAATGATGAAAGCAATGGAAAAATATCAGTAAAATGATATTTTTTTGATAAAGAAAAAGTGCTGGTGATAGGATGAAAAATTTTAAAGAAAAATTAGCCCTTGTTCCAACCAAACCAGGTAGTTACCAAATGAAAAATAAAGAGGGTGTAATCATCTATGTAGGAAAAGCAAAGAACTTACAAAGAAGATTAAGAAGTTATTTCACAAGAACACTAACAGGAAAAACAAAGATGTTAGTAGAAGACATAGATGATTTTGAGTATATTGTAACTTCATCAGAATTAGAGAGTCTAATTCTAGAAATTACGTTAATTAAAAAATATGATCCAAAATATAATATCTTATTAAGAGATGATAAATCATATCCATATATTGAATTAACCAATGAGAAATATCCAACCTTAAAAATCGTACGAAATGTAAAGAGGAAACGGATGAAGAATCATTTATATGGACCATATCCCAATGTACAAGCTGCAAGAAAAACAGTCAATATGATTAATCGTATTTATCCATTAAGAAAATGTGAGAAATTAAAAAAGGAATTATGTTTATATTATCATATAGAAGAATGTTTAGGATATTGTTGTAAAGAAGTAGAAAAAGAGAAAATAGAAGAGATGAAAAAAGAAATCATTTCCTTTCTAAAAGGAGATGCTTCTATGATTTC
>CANRPY010000049.1 GCA_947632595.1 uncultured Bacilli bacterium
TGGTGCCGTAGCCGTGAATTGAACACGGATTAAAGCCTTACCATGGCCTCGTAATACCATTATACTATTACGGCATGTGGTGCCGATTAGAGGACTTGAACCTCCGACCTCCGCATTACGAATGCGCTGCTCTACCAACTGAGCTAAATCGGCGTACAAGTGTATTGTAACATAAAAATAACAAAACTCCTATACTGTTTTGTTATTTTTTTGACTTTGTTGTACTTGTAGAAAATCTTGATACAAGATGGTTCCTTCTTCATTTAATGAGTGAATTGCTCTTTCTATTTTTGTCTCTAAATAAGTATGTTCTAATTCTGTTGCTTCTCTCGTAATTTCTGAAGGAATACAAGTAATTTGAAAGATTCTATTCTCTTTTCTAGAACCATCTATATAAGTCTTTATGGAACCGATAAATGATCTTTTTTCTTTTATACCATCGTAGTCCTCTATTTCATTGTTTCTACATCTTGTCATTTGGATGGAGTCTTTTGTAAGAGTTCCAAATAGTAATTCTTCTTTTGTATCGGTTACTCCGATAAAACTATTATTCTCTGATACGAATACTCTTCCGTACCAAGTATCTTGTATACTTTTTTCTTGGTTGCTTGTTTTTCCAAATACATCTACTATTTTTTGCATAACTATCCTTCCTTTTTCGGTGGTTTTTAGTATATCATTTTTTCTCTTTCCATGCAATTCCTAAATTGAATCATGTTATAATATACTCTAATAGGAGGATTTTTATGTTTGATCAAAAAATAATTGCTCATAGAGGAATTTTTGATAATGTCTTGGTAGTAGAAAATACACTTCCTAGTTTTCAAGCTGCGATTGATCTCAAAATTCCTTTTGAATTAGATGTTCAACTTACGAAAGATAATCGACTAGTTGTATTTCATGATGATACTTTAAAACGGCTTGCTTCTTCTTATGAAGTAATTCAGGAAATGACTTATGAAGAAATTCAAAAAGTCTCTCTTCTAAAGACAAAGGAGAAGATTCCCCTACTTTCTGATGTTTTAAAATTAAATCATGATCAAGTTTATATTGATATTGAGATTAAAAAGACTAAAAGGAAGGAAGAGACGATTACTTATTTATTACAAGAATTAGAACCTTATCATCACTTCGTTGTGAAATCTTTTGATCCTTCTCTTATTCGTTTATTGAAAAAGAAAAAGCCAAGTATTTGTTGTGGCGTTTTAATTCATGATCATTATGATAAGTTCTATTTTACTTGGTTTGCTCATTCTTCTTTTCTTCTATCTTATTCGAAATGTGATTTTGTTGCCTTATCTAAAAAAATGCTTCCTTCTTCGAAGCTCATGAAGAAATATCGAAACTATCCTATTTTGGTTTGGACTATTCAGAAAAAAGAAGAATTACCTGGTGATTTACCTTATACCTATATTTGTAATCATCTTCCCTATTCCAAATAAAAACATCTGAAATCAGATGTTATCTATATAAAATTGCATGGGTTTTCATGCATTTTTTTCTTGTGGTGTTCAGAGTGGGACTCGAACCCACGTCATTTCCGTCGGAGGGAAATATTTTATCCAATTAAACTATCCGAACGAAAAAGGGATTATGATACTTTCGTACACTTTGTCCCTACTTTATCTGCTAATTCTTTCCATTTTGAAATTTTTGGAATATTATTTTCAAAGACATTATCATCTTCTCCTTCAATAGCAATTAATTTTGCAATATCAATATGATCATAATCAATCTTTATAATACTTTCTACACTATCAGATGTTGTTTTTACTTCTGCATCATAATAAGCTAATCCTTTATAGTAAGATTGTATTTTTTCATAGGCATCTTGATAAGTTTTTAAAGTCTCTTGGGAAGAAGAAGTTACTTTTTCATAGGCTTCTACTCTATTTAATCTCTCTCCTGTATAATAAATTTCATAACTTAAATCTACAGAAGAATTATCATCAATTGTTCCTGTTCTTGTACAATGTTCATGTATTTTTGTATTAGAATCTGTTTGACTACTAGATTCTTGTTGTGTTTTATCTCCACATGCTGACAACATTCCTATTAAAAAAACGAATACGATACTCATTACTATTTTTTTCATCTTTCTTTTCCTTTCATACTCCATCATTATATCACAAAAAAAAGAATATGACTATTCTTCTTCCTTCATAAAATCGATTAGGACTTTTTTATATTCTTTTTTGATTTCTTTATCTTTGGTATTTAAAAATCCATGATAGGCAAATGCAATTTTTTGAAATGAGATATTTGGATTTTGTTCTTCATAGGCAATGGCTTCATCTACTAGGGGATCTACATTTCCACTTAAGATTAATCCTTTTGTTTTTATCTTATCTTTTCTTTGTAATGGAAAGAAGTTCTTCTCTACTTTTTCGAAATAAGCTTGTAATTTTTCGATTAAATCATAGTGTAGAGCTTTATTTTCCATAATACTTGGATATTTTGTATTTCCATCATATTTTCCTGATAAGACTGGGTAGAACAATAACATTTTGCCAAGAGAGATGTTTTCTTTTTCTAACTTTTGGATACAGTTTATTACCATGGTTGCTCCTGTAGAATCTCCCACTAGTGTAATATTTTCTCTTACTCTTTTTTCTTTTTCTAACTCTTCTAGGATATAAAAAACGGTTTGTTCTACTTTTTTCAATAACTCTTTTGGCTCTTTAGGAGCATTTTCATAATCTAACATGATTACTACTTGATCTAGATCTTTTGATAAAGAGGCAGCAATAGATGGATACATTCCTATACAATCTGTAATTGTCTCTTCTCCTGGAATCATTATCATTATTTTTTCCATATTAGAGACTTTTTTTGGATAATAAACTTTTAATAATAGACAATCTTCTCCTATATTAATTTTGTAATTACTAATGTTTCTTTTTGATATAGAGGGATGAAGTAATTCTTTTACTTTGCGATATAATTTGTAATTTTCTTCTGTCTCTGTTTGATTTTTTTTCATAATCTCACCTTTTTTATCTTACCATAAAAAAAGAGGTTCATGGGAGAGAGCCTCTTTTATTTGACACTATTTTTCATTCCATTGTTCGTTTTCTATGACCATTTCTCTCATGGTTTGTTCTAGTTTTTGATTGGCTTGCTCTAAATCGTCTTCTGCCTCGATTGGTTTTCCAATTCGAATTCTTAGGTTTTTACTACGAAATTTATATTCTCCTGTGATGATAAAAGGAACAATCACACTACCTGTTTTCTTTGCCATGGAAACGGCACCAAATTTAAATGGTAAAAAGTAATGGTTGTAGTATTCTTCTTTTGTTACTTTCTTTTCTTTGACAAGCATTTTTAAATACTCATCGGCATTGGCAATATTGTCAATCCATTCATCTTTCGTGATAAAACCTTTTTGCATTAATTCTTCTAGATAATTTACAAAAGATGTTTTGTTCTTTTTCGCTTTTTTATAAAAATCTTCAAAAGAGATTTCTTCTTCTTGTAAGTAAGTGTCATAAAGTTCTTTTGCACGAGATTCTTTTAAACCATTTCTTGTTCCTTCTGGGAAAAGACCTAGTGCTTCATCTTTTTCTAGAACTTCTATTGCCGACTCGGTTGCCTCTTCATCTTTAATGGTTCTATTTACAGGAATACACCCTGCACTACGGAAAAACCAACCAAATTTTCCTTCTTTGTATTTAGGGTCAAAGTACTCCATTTTTGCCATATAATGTAGGACTCTTTTGGTTGCGATTACTACATTACATTGATCCATTACATGGACATGGTTTCCTACAATAATCATTTTTCCTTCTTTTGGAATATTTTCTTTTCCTATAATTTTTGGATTATACCAAAAGCGATAGATTGGTCCTAAAATGGTTTTAAATATTTTATACGCGATCGTTTTTTCTTTTTGTTCCATGAGTTTGTCCTTTCTCTATTAACTTGTTTTTCACTGCTTCCATTAATTTTTCATTTGTTTTTTCCAAATCTTCTTCTATCTCAATAGGGTCTAAAAACTCTAATTCAATTCCTTTCCGAAATAATTTATATTGTCCTGTTATGGTAAAAGGAATTAGGGTTGCCTTTGCTTCTTGTGACATTTTTACTGCACCCATTTTAAAAGGCATAATTACATCATCTGTTCGATTGATGGTACCTTCTGGAAAGATTCCTATACATAGATTGTTTTGTAATGCATCGATTGCATTTTCTAATGCTTGATGATCATGTGTTTTTCTATTTACAGGGATTGCGCCCATTCCCCATACAATAATATTTGATAAACCACTAAATAGTTCTTCTTTGGCTAAAAAATGAACTTGTCTTTTTTTTACGGTTGCGACTAACATTACTGGGTCTAAAAATTTGGTATGGTTTCCTGCTAAAACAAGAGGACCATCCATTGGAATTTTTTCTTTGCCTTTTACAGTTGGTCGAAATAAAAAATAAATTAAAAAAACAACTAATGGTTTTACGATTCGATAAAACCATCGGTCATTATACTTTATCTTTTTTTTCATCTATTCATCACCTATTCTTCATTATATCTTATTTTTTTCTTTCTATCAATCGACGTTTTTGATAGACTTTTTCATAGGTATCTGTTTTTCCTTCTTGGTAATAAGATATTACATTTTGTATTTTTTCATTTTCAAAATAGGCAAGACGGAATCTTGCAATTTCTTCTTCTGTTAGACGAAATCCTTGTAGAAAACGAATTACTCTATCTTCTGGCATATCTTGTGGGCTCTCTAGGTACATTTTAATGATTTCTTCTCTTTTTAGGACATGATCTACTCTTAGAGCATTGGTACTATACATATCATAATAACC
>CANRPY010000050.1 GCA_947632595.1 uncultured Bacilli bacterium
GTATTGTAGGTGATGAAGATGGATGAAAATTTAAGAAGAGAAATTATATTAGATAATTATCAAGATCCTTTTCATAAAGGACTTGTTGATGATTCCTCCTATCATAAAGTAAATACAAGAAGTGATAGTTGTATTGATAATTTAGATTTTATGATGAAGATAGAAGATGGGGTTATTCAAGATATTTGTTTTGATGGAGAAGCTTGTGCTATTAGTACTTCAGCATCTTCTATACTTGTTAGAAAATTAATTGGTATGAAAGTTTTAGATGCGGAGAAATTACTGCAAAATTATAAAAATATGATTGATGAGAAAGAATATGATTCTGATTTACTTGGTGAATTAAATGTTTATGATGAAATTTATAAACAGCCTAATCGTAAAAATTGTGCATTACTTCCAGAAGTGGCTATTGAAAAATTGTTAAGGGAGTTAGAAAATGAAAGATAGGGTTTTCAAAACAGATGATTTGAGACTTGCTAGAGTAAGATATTTTGATTCAAAACATCATGGAACAGAGTTTTTGGCAGATGTGGAGGCTTATGCGTTCCTAGAAAAAGTAGGAGAACAGTTTGTTAATATATTTGATCCTACAGATGGGTTGGCTGTATTTGATAGATCGATTTATCCAAATGTAGATGCTTATGGCTATCCTTATGGAAATAAGTTACGACATGTTTGTGGAGAAGAAGTAGATGGGGCTTGTTATGTGATTGAAAAAGAATCGGTGAAGAATCTTATGAAGAGTGATGAAATTACTCTTAAG
This sequence comes from uncultured Bacilli bacterium, assembly GCA_947632595.1. Taxonomy (GTDB): domain Bacteria; phylum Bacillota_I; class Bacilli_A; order RF39; family UBA660; genus UBA3789. The sequence continues at coordinate 767 of CANRPY010000050.1, forward strand.
CAGTTAACAGATTATGTTTTAAAATCCGAACATTTCTTTGTTGACCGTATTGCTTTATGGAAACAAGAAAGGCCAGGCTCTAGATTGCGATTATTGTCTAAGCATTTACAAGATGAGAAGTTACTTGCTCAATTACAACAATATATTGCTAATCATGAGGGTGCAAAACAATATGTAAAAAGAGGAAATTTGTAAAAATTTTCTTTTTTTGTGGAACTTTTCTTTTGAAGGGATAAAGGCTCTTGCTTTTATCTTTTTTCTAATTTTCTTTTTCTTTTTTTCTTTCTTTTTGATTATTAAAACATCCATTTCCTTGTTTGTATCCTATTTCTATTTTGATTATTATGTGGGTGTGAAGGAGGTGATTTATGCTTAATCAAATTGTATTAGTCGGTAGACTTACTAGAGATATTTCCGTACATAAATCAGAAAATGGAAAAGTCGCTACTTTAACTTTAGCAATTCCTAGAAGTTTTAAAAATAGTGAAGGAACTTATGATACTGATTTTATAGAGTGTGTTTTGTTTGATCATATTGCGGAAAATACGAAAGAATTTTGTAAGAAAGGAGATATTGTAGGAGTAAAGGGTAGGGTACAGTCTCGTAGTGTTGTAAAAGATGATAAAAAAGAGACTGTTATGCAAATAATTTGTGAAAAAGTTACCTTTCTTTCTAGCCATACGAAAGAAGAAGAATAGAGAAAAGACGGAAAAGATGTTTCGGTCTTTTTCTTATCTTTTCTAATTTTTTCTCTTTATCTTCGTAAATTTTTAGAGTAAATTCAGTTTTTTCTAAAAGTTTACCAAAATACAGACTTATTTCAGTAATAAATACTAAAAACTGAAATAAGTCTTTTAATTTAATTATTGAAATTCTAATTTTTTTCACGACGAAAATAACTGGCAAATGTCAGTTTTTTAAACTTATTTCAGTTTTCTCTTTTGTTTCCTTGTAGTTATAATTAATTTATTGATAACAAATAAAGATTAGCTTTATTTGCCAAAATATTTTAATTTCTGTTATTTTGTCAATGGTCATGATAAACGAGCATTTGCTCGCCATTGACAAAAATTTAAAATAATCTATTAAATAAATCATCACCAAAAACTTTGATAAACGCTTCTTTTGGTGTATAAGAATCTAAAGATTTAAGAGGTTTATCTAATAATGTATAATTTATTTGTTTTATATCCTGCTTAGTATATTTATCTATTGAACTCTTTTTAGGAAAGAATAATCTAAGCTGTTTATTAATGTTTTCTACATTGGGTTTTTGGTTAGACACATAAGAATCACAATAAAAGATTTTGCATCTTTCTTCCCCGGTAATTTTAGAAAAACAAATACCCTCAATGTCATTGAAGCATGGATCTCGATCAGTAAGAATTACTGGAATTAATTTAATAAAATTCTCAGTTCCTATTTTTTCTTCTATTCTGTCAAAAAAATCTACAACTTTTTTTGAATTGGGGTTTGTTATTATATCTAATAGGGTGAAGTGGACTTCTGGCAAGATAAATGATAAAATATTCTTACTATCTGTTTTGATGGCACCTAGGAAATCTAGTTGCCACACGTTTACATTTGGGTTTTTATGAACGTATGACAGGTAGTCTAGATAGGTATGACCGGTTCTATCAATTTTATTGTTAGGATAGTCATACTTTTTATTATATTTTCTTTTTTTATATTTAACTGCATATGGTAAATCCATTCTAGAAGTAGTTAAATATCCATTATTAATGTATCTGTATAAAGTAGTAACAGACTTATTAATAGAATCTTTGTTTTCAATTCTTATCTGATAGATTGATTTGTTATTATTAACACCAGTTTTAATAATTTTATCTAATTGCTTAAACTCCTCATCTGTCACATCAATCCCTTTTCTAGATATTTTTAGTTTGTAGTCTGCATTTTTTTGAGCATCTCTAGCATTATAGATATATTTATTGAAGTAACAATCGTGGTATCTTTTTTTACAGTTTGTACAAACGAAAGGCCATCTTTTAAGTTTAGGACAAGCCTCTGTAACATTTTTTATTGGTTCAACAATACTTCGGTTTCTTTTAACTTCTCTTGAAATTGCGGTTGGATGTAATTCCAATAATTCACCGAGTGAGTTTACTTTCATATTATGAGCAACACCGGAGGCAATTGTTTTTCTTTGATCAAAGTTTATATGTTTCCATTTTTTCATATTTTTACATCTCCTTTTTTCTACAAGGAAACATAAAACATATTATAATCAGACTTATTTCAGTTTCAAACTATAAAACTGACATCCAAATTAAAATCAACATTTCTCCTTATCTTTTTCAATTCATATTGCTTTTTTTGGGTTGGCGTTGTATAATTTTTTATAGTATGGAGGAGTCTTAAAATGAAGAAAAAAA
>CANRPY010000051.1 GCA_947632595.1 uncultured Bacilli bacterium
GGTTTTGGTAATTTTAAAAGCCAGTATTCTAATTTATCAATCCATTGATACATATTAAATCTTTCATCATCATCTTTTATTTTACTTCCTTGATGAGCAAGATTAGATGTTGTATAACGATCTAGGATTACATAATATCCTTTTTTTAGATATTCTTCTATCTTTGCCATATTATATTTTCTATCGGCTGCATAATATAAGCAAATAACATGTGGATCTACATTTACGGCTCCTTCTGTAAATAAAGAAGGGCCTATTTCTGGTTTTCCTAAATAGTCTCCTCCAATGATTTTACCAGTTGGAGTATCATACATTGGAAAACTAAAGCGAATACATTTTTTCTTTTCTTTCTTTAATTTTTCTTCTAGTAATTTTGATTGTGTTTCTTTTCCTGAACAGTCCGTTCCTTCTATTACAATTATTTTTCCTTTCATACACTTCTCCTATTTATTTTTCATTCTTATTTCATATGATAGATTTGTCGTTCCTCCATGATATGACTTATCAATCCACATCTTTAAATTCCATCTTTTTCCATCTTTCATTTTTCCTTCAAAAATGATCTTTCCTCCGTCTGGAGTCTCTGCTCGATTTTTTAGGCTATCTTCAATGATTTGTCCTTTTTCATTTGTTAGAGAAAACTTTACATATTCATCTTCTACATAATTTCCCATATGATATAAAACGATTTGATAGGTTGCTTTTTTATCCCCTGTTATTTCAAAGTCTTTGTTTGCTTTGTTTTTTTCTTCTCTACCATCTTCATCTGTCATTTTATGAAGATTCGTAATCTTTAACATATCCGTAGTATCATTATTATTTAGGGATAAGTAACTTGCGGTTAACTCATTAATTTCTGGTTGAAGCCACTCTGCTGTATGGATATAATAAGCACCTAATAACGCTAAAAGAAATAGAAAGAGTGCAGGAATGGCTGCCTGTATTACAGATTTTTGTGTATATCTTTTTCTTCCTTTCCTCATTCTTAACACCTTCTTACTATTATCTTACCAAAATTTTATTTTTGCGACAATAAAATAAGTATCTTTTAGACACTTATTTTATTCTCTTTGTCAAATGGAACTAATAGACATTTTCTAGATGCAAGAAAATCGCACATGTGTACAAAATTTTGATATTTTGTTTTTGGTTTTTCTAAGACATCATTTCCCTGATAATCGGTTGTCCAATATCCCATATGAGTTTTGATGACCTCTTGCATGAATGTAGCATCTTCGCTAGATAAACCAAATTTTTCTGCATTCTCTATAATATATTGTCCCATTAAAATAGGATGATCAAAACGAGTATATTTTTCTTCTGGTATGCCTAATTTTAAGCCATCATGAACAAGTAGGGACATTAACATTAAATCTTTTTCTCTAGAGGTATACTTTTCTCCAATGGCAGGGTTTTCTAATAACTCATACCCTATTCTCATAGCTGCTTTGGAGTGTCTTAATAGGCCTCCTTCTCCTAAAGCATAATCTGGATGATATTTTCCTGTAGATGAGGCTGCTTCATGGTACCAGTATTCTGGTAGAGATTCTAGTATCTTGATAAGAGAAGTCTTGTACTCCTCCTTTTTGATATAACTTAGTTCTTGTTCGAACATCTTTTCTTTCTCCATATTTTCACAACCTTCTTTTTCATTTTATCATATTCCTTTTTCTTTATCTAGGAGTTTTACAATGATTTGATTGCTTACATATAATTTATCTTTTGGTATTTTTAAATGATTCTTTTCTTTTACTAATAGATTTTCTTGAATTAAGGAATCTATTTCGTATAAATCCTCTAAGTTTTTTTGATACTTTTCTTGAAATCTATTTAGATCGATTCCTTCTGTTAATCTTAAGTTTAATAAAATTTCATATTCTATTTGATCGGATTGGTCTAAGATTTCTTCTTCTATTTTTAAGAAGCTTGGATAGGTTGTGAGTGACTTGGTGTTTATCTTTCTTACGTTTCCTATATAAGATGCTGCTCCTAGACCAAAACCATAGTATTCTTCATTTAACCAGTAACATTTATTATGTTTGGATTCTTTGCCAGCTTTCGCATAGTTACTAATTTCATATTGATGATATCCAAAAGAAGATAAATAAGATCTAATTTCTTCATACATTTGTCTATCCAGTTCTTCTTCGATTGGCTCTATCTTTTTCATCTTTAATAATGTATGATCTTCAATCATTAAGGAATAGGCAGAAATATGTTCTACGTCAAGTGAAGTGATAAATTCTAAGTCTTCTCTTACCATTTCTATCGTTTCTTTTGGAATGGCATACATTAAATCTAGATTGATATTTTGAAACCCTAAGTTTCTCATCCAACGAATCTTTTCTCTTACTTCTTCTTTGTTTATTTTTCTGTTTAGAAATTCTTGATTTTCTTCTATCGTAGATTCGATTCCTATACTGATACGATTGATTCCATGTTCTTTTAAGATTTTTAATTTTTCTTGGGTAATTGTTTCAATATTTCCTTCTATCGTAAACTCTATGTCTTTTTCTTTTTTGAGAGAATCTGTTATTTCCATTAATTCTAGTAATTCCTCATTTTCTAGACAGGTTGGAGTTCCTCCTCCAATATAAATGGTTTCTAAAGGCTCTTTTTGATAAAAGGTATCTACTTCTTGTTTTAATACTTTTAAGTATTCTTTTACTTTTTTCTTATCGTAGAGGTGTTTACAAAAGTCGCAATAGGAACATATTGTTTTACAAAATGGAATATGAATATAACAACTTTTTGGCATTATTTATGTTT